>CAXMLU010000502.1:0-5560 GCA_964194255.1 uncultured bacterium | reverse complement strand
GTCCACATGGGCCTCGGCTATGCGCTGTCCGAGGACTTCCCGTCCGATAGCGACGGCCGTCCGACCCACATGACGTTGCGCAGTCTGAGCATCCTGCGGCCCAAGGATGTGCCGCCGATCGAGGTCGTTCTGGTTGAGTCTCCGCAACCGAACAGCCCCTACGGGATCAAGGGTGTGGGCGAGATCGGTTTGGTGCCTACCGCGGGAGCGGTAGCCGCCGCGCTGCACGACCTCGACGGCCGCTGGCGCGACACCTTGCCCATGCGGGCCCGCAACGCCGAGCCAGACGCGGACTGAGCGGAGGTTGCGCTGAGCACGACCTCTGGTGGCTTGGTCTGCGCCCACCACCACCTTTACTCGGCACTGGCGAGGGGGATGCCTCCGCCTCCGCTCCGTCCGGCCGACTTTCCGCAGATCCTCGAGCAGATCTGGTGGCGCCTCGACGTCGCCTTGGACCTCGAGATGATCCGTTGGTCGGCGATGCTTGGGGCGGTGGAGGCCGTCGAGTCAGGTACGACCGCCATCATCGACCACCACGAGTCGCCCGGGGCCATCGAGGGAAGCCTTTCGGTCATCGCCGACGCCTGCGCGGAGGTCGGCGTTCGCATCAGCACCGCCTACGGCATCACCGACCGGCACGGGCCGGACGGGGCTCGTCGGGGTCTGGCCGAGAACGAACGATTCCTCCGCGGCGGTGGCCTCGGAATGGTGGGAGTCCACGCCGCCTTCACCTGTTCCGACGAGACGCTTGAGGCAGCGGCCGGCTTGGCTACCGACCTCGGCGTCGGCGTCCATATCCATGTGGCCGAAGGCGCGATCGACGCCGATGCAGGGGCCCGCCTGGAGCGGCTGGCGAGTACGGCCTGGCTGCTCGTCCACTGCGTGCACCTCGACCGCCCCCTCCTTGGCACCGTCGTCCACAACCCGAGATCGAACATGAACAACGCCGTCGGCTACGCCCGTCCCGCCCGGCGTCCCAATGCGGTGGTCCTTGGCACCGACGGCATCGGCGCGGACATGCTGGAGGAGTTCCGCTTCGCCTACGTGCGCCTGCGCGAGGACGACGTGCTCGCCGAGCCGACCCAGCCGTGGACCTGGTTGCAGAACGGCTACAAGTTGTGCCCCGAGGCCGCCGCGGATGTCGTCGTCTGGAACCACGCTCACGTCGATGACCCGTGGTGGATGGCGTTCACTCCAGGAGTGCGCGCCCTCGACGTCACCGTTGCCGGCCAGCCCGTCCTCCGCGACGGACACACCACCCGGGTCGATGCCGACGAGGTGCGCGCCAAGGCGGCCGAGCAGGCCGCCCGCCTTTTCGCTCGACTCTGACCTCCGTTCCTACCGAAAGGACCCAACCGATGGCCACGCCCGTGCCGGTTGCGCTGTACCTGCAGGACGCACATCCGATCAGGGAGGCCATGGGCTATGTCCGCTATGCCGAGGAGCAGGGGTTCGCGGCCGTGTGGCAGGCCGATAGTCGACTCGTCCGCGAGTGTTGCGTCCCGATGGCGGCTTTCGCCGCCTCGACCGAGCACATCCGGGTTGGGTCCGGCGTGGTCGACTGCTGGACCCGCAACGTGGCCCGTCTGGCCGCCACCTTCTCGACGCTCGATGACCTGGCTCCCGGGCGCATCATCCTTGGCATCGGTGCCTGGTGGGAACCGCTCGCATCGAAGGTCGGCGTGCACCGCGTCCGGCCGTTGACAGCGATGCGGGAGATCGTTACCGCGGTGAGAGGTCTGCTGGCCAATGAGACCGTGACCTTTCATGGCGAGTTCGTCCACCTCGATGGCGTAGAGCTCGACTACGTGTACCAGGAGCGCCGTCCGAAGGATGTGCCCATCTACATCGGGGCCACGGGTATGCAGATGATGGAGCTTGCCGGCGAGATCGCCGACGGCGTCGTACTCAACTATCTCGTCTCGCCCAGCTACAACCATGGTGCGCTCGAGCACCTCGAGCGGGGAGCGGCCAAGGCTGGCAAGTCGTTGGATGACATTGACCGCCCGCAGCTGGTGGTGTGCTCGGTGGACACCGATCGCGGCACGGCCGTGGACCGAGCACGGCTGTTGGTCACCCAGTACCTGGGCCAGCAGCCGCACATTATGAAGGCATCAGGCGTTCCCGAGACGGTGCTCGACGAGATCGGCCGGGTGCTCACCTGGCCGGCGACCCACGAGCAGGTCGTCGCCGCATCAGCACTCGTGCCGGACGACATCGTGCAGATGATCACTGCGTGCGGGACACCCGATGAATGCCGGGCCAAGGTCGCCGAGTACGTCTCCACCGGCTGCACCTGCCCGATCCTTTACCCCCTGGGTGACGATGTGAAGCTGATGATCGACACCTTCTCGCCCCAGCTGGCCCACTACTCAGTATCGAAGCGGTAGCCGCGTCCGGGCTCTGTATGGAAGTAACGGGGGTGGGCTGGATCGGGCTCGAGCTTCTGGCGAAGTTGGGCCATGAACACTCGCAGGTAATGCGGCGCATTCTCGTGTCCGGGCCCCCACACCTCGGTAAGGAGTTGTTGCTGACTCACCAGGCGACCCTGGTTCCGGGCCAGCACCTCCAGCAGATGCCACTGCGTGGGGCTGAGGCGGACCTCGCCCTGCGGGCTTCCTACCCGCTGCGCACCCAGATCGATGGTGAAGTGCGATGTGGTGATGACGGTCGTATGGCCGGTGCTGTCGATGCGGCGCAGGGCGGCCCGCATTCGGGCGAGAAGTTCATCCATACCGAATGGCTTGGTGACGTAGTCATCCGCGCCGGCGTCCAGCGCGGCCACCTTGACCGCTTCGGCCCCGCGGGCGGAGAGAACGATGATCGGCACCGTGCTCCACGTTCGGAGCGACTGGGCCACATCGATGCCATCGATGCCGGGCAGGCCCAGGTCGAGCAACACGAGGTCGGGGACCTGACGGCGGGCCAGCTCCAGTGCCTCCTCACCGGTAGCGGCCAGGTCGACGTCGTAGCCGCGGGCGCGTAGGCCGATGTCGAGGGTCCGGCGCATGGGAAGCTCGTCTTCGACAACCAGGACACGGCTCACGACACGGCTTTGAACGTGAAAATGATGGTCGCTCCGCCACCAGGCGTGTCCTCGACCGCGAGTTCTCCGCCGAGGGCGTCCACAAAGCCTCGGGCGACGGCCAGGCCAAGACCGACTCCCGTAGCGGGATGTTGATCGCCGAATCGCTGGAACGGCTGGAAGACGCGCTCGCGTTGATCCGGCTCGATGCCCGGTCCTCGATCGATGACGCGAAGCTCGACAGTGTCACCGAAGGCCGCCGCCTGCACTCGAACCGGGTGGCCGCCCGGCGCAAAGGTCACGGCATTGTCGATCACGTTGGCTATAGCCCGTTCAAGGAGTGCGGCGTCGGTGTAGATGCGCGGCAGGTTCTCGGCGACTTCCGTGGTGACATGCGCGGAGCGCTCCCCCAAGCTGGCGAGAGCCTGGGCGACCACCTCATCGAGCCCGACCTCGCGCCGGGTGAGCTCGAACGTGCCGCTCTGGAGCCTGCTCATGTCCAACAGGTTGCCGATGAGGTTGTTGAGCCGGTCGGTCTCCTCGTCGATTGTGGTCAGCAGTTCCTTGGTCGCATCGGGAGCCAGTTCGAGGTCGTCGGACAGCAGGGTGGTGGCTGACGCCTTGATGGTCGCCAGCGGGCTACGGAGGTCGTGGGAGACGGCCCGCAGCAATGCTGTGCGGAGGTCGTTGGCCTGAGTGAGGGCCTCGGCCGCAGCCACGTCCGCTTGAAGCTCACGGTTATGAAGGGCTACGGCGAGTTGGTCGGTGAAGGCTCGGAGCACCTGCCGGTCATCGGCGCTGAGATCGGGGCCGGCGATGGCCAGCAGAGTGTCGTTGTCCAAGAAGACGGTGTCGGTTGCTTGCTCGGGCTGCTCGGGTGCGGCGTCACCGGCGACGGCCACGGCCTGCCAGCCGGTACCCTCCTGCCGCTGGAGGAGGCTCACGCCGCGCAGCCCGAAGGTGGCGCGCAGCTGCCCCATGACCTCGACGAGCGGGTCTTGTTCGTTGAGCATGGCTCCGGCGAGGCGAACGAGGGTGGCCGCCTCCGCCCGGCCGCGAGTCGCCTCCGCGGACCGGCGGGCGGCGTAGCCGACGAGCCAGCTGACGACCCCGGCCAGGGCCAGGAAAACGATGAGCGCGAGGAGGTTGTCGGTGTCGCCGATGGTGAGGGTGTGGATAGGCGGGATGAAGAACCAGTTGGCGAGCAGATCCGCGGCGACGGCCGCGCCGAGGCCCGGCCACGTGCCCCCGGCCGTGGCCACCGCCACCACGAGGGCGAGGTAGAGAAGCAGGTCGCTGGGCAGGGTCAGGTGATGGCGCAGGCTGGCCAGCACGAGGGTCAGCAGGGGAAGCCCGACCGCGGCGATGATCCAGCCGATGATCTGACGGCGTCGCGGCAGGCCGAGGAGGGCTTGGGGTCGGGCCACCGGGAGTCGCCGCCCCTCGGCTTCCTGCGGCCGGGTCGAAATGACGTGGACGTCGATATCGCCGGCCTGACGAATCACGTTCTGGACAACAGAGCCGGTGGTGAGCTCCGCCCAGCGTGACCGTTGGCTGTGACCGAGGACCAGCTGAGTGGCGTGCTCGGCTCGGGCGAAGCTGAGCAACCCGGAGGTGGGGTCGGGCGCCACCACTTCGCGATAGGTCCCACCCAGCTCCTTCAGGAGCTCAAGATGACGTTCGAGCACACCGGAGGACGAACCGGTGAGGCCATCGTTCGTACGGATGTGCACGCCAACGAGCTCGCTCTTGGTGCGCTGGGCCATGCGCGACGCCCGCCGGATGAGGGTGCCCCCGCCAGGGGCGCCCGTGATGGCGACAACCACCCGCTCGCGGGTCTCCCAGGGCTGCGTGATGCCGTGGTCCTCCATGTACTGCTGGAGGGAGTCCTCGACTCGATCGGCCACCCACAGCAAGGCCAATTCCCGCAAGGCGGCCAGGTTGCCGACCCGGAAATAGTTGGCCATAGCTGCGTCGACCTTGTCCGGCCCGTAGATGTTGCCGTGAGCCATGCGTCGCCGGAGTGCCTCGGGGGACATGTCGACCAGCTCGATCTGGTCGGCGGCTCGCACCACCGAGTCCGGGATGGTTTCGCGCTGGACCACGCCAGTGATGCGCTCGACGACGTCGTTGACCGATTCGAGGTGCTGGATGTTTACGGTGGAGATGACGTCAATCCCCGCTGCGAGGAGCTCCTCGACGTCCTGCCATCGTTTCTCGTTCCTGGAGCCAGGGACGTTGGTGTGGGCCAGTTCGTCAACGAGCGCAACCTTGGGATGGCGAGCGATGACGGCGTCGACATCCATCTCTTCGAACTCGGCGTCTCGGTAGGAGATCTTGCTTCGAGGGATGATCTCAAGGTCGCCGATTTGGGCTTCGGTGACCTTCCGCCCGTGTGTCTCGACCACGCCGACGACAACGTCAGTGCCGCGGCTGTGACGCCGGCGGCCTTCGTTGAGCATGGCGTAGGTCTTGCCGACGCCCGGCGCCGCTCCCAGGTACACACGCAGTGTTCCCCTGGCCACTAGTCCCCCT
>CAXMLU010000501.1:0-3162 GCA_964194255.1 uncultured bacterium | reverse complement strand
GCGGCGGGGCTCCTGAACGGGCCTGCTGAGCGGGCCTGCCGCCCGCTGGTCTCACGATACCGGCGGGCATGGAAGTGTCTCGGCGGTCAGTCACAGCCCGACCACCCCGGCCGCGTTCTCGCGGAAGAGGCCGTCGCGGATGTAGCGGCGGACCATCGGAAGCCTCTTGTGGCCCCTCTGGTTCATGATGCTGCGCTCGCTGCCGCCAGCGGACGCCACCGAGGTGGCCAGCATGGAGCGCAACGAGTGCCCCGCGTTTTGTCGGGTCGAGGCCGACGCGTCGACACCTCGCCGAGAGGTGCGCCGCATCATGAGCTGCTGGTCGAAAACATCTACTCAGCCACGCTCTCGGAGGCCGCACCGTCTCACCGTCCGCCCGCAGGGGACGCTGCTGCTCGTCGTCGCCGGGAAAGCCGGCGTCAGGCTCCCCAGTGGCCGTGCGTCGCCCGGCCGCACTCAGGTCAGTTACACCGGCGAATCGACGATCAGCCCTTGGGTGAAGTTGGATGCCGCTCCGCCGATCACGCAGTTACTGGCGCTTACGCAGGTGCCGGCGAACAGGTCGTTTGCTGCGCTAACGAACTGGGCTATTCCCGGCACCCCACCGGTCACGGTGCTCAACAGCCCCTGCGGCGCGGACAATGACGAGCCGCTAGCTAGGCACTTGCCACCTATCAGGCAGGCGATGTGTTCGAGGGTCCCGGCGGAGAACGGATGGGTGGTGCTGCCCGGCGTACCGTTGCTGACCGTTACCACCACCCCCTGCGTTTGGGCGGCGTTCGGGCCGACGGCGTAGCAGAGGGTGCTGCTGGTGCAGCCGATGCCGAGCAGCTGGGCCGCCGCCGAAACCTGGTTCGCTGTGCCCGGGACGCCGCTGACGAGTTTTACGATCGCGCCCTGGGTTCCCGACGAGCTCTTCCCGGCGATGAAGCAGGTAGTGGTACTCGGGCAGCTGACGGCGGCGAGGTACGCTGCTCCGGAGACGGCCGAGCTGGTGGTGCTCGGCACGCCTTGTACCATCTTCACCACCAGGCCCTGGGTGAACGCCGAATTCTGTCCGACTGCAAAGCAGGTCGTCGACGGACGTGGCAGACAGGCCACACCGAAGAAATCACTGGCCGCCGACACCGGGATGGCCATACCCGGAACGCCGCTGTTGATCGGGACCACCGCACCCTGCGCCCCGCTGCTTGCGGCCATTCTGCCCACGGCGACGCACTGTGTCGAACTCCAACAGGCCACCCCATAAAGTAAGCCCGACGACCAAACCAGCGTGGTTGTGCCCGGCATTCCGTTCGTCACTACCGTCACGGTGCCTTGCGAACCGCCATTGGCGGAGCCGACCGCCACACACACCGTCGACGTCTCACACGCCACCGACTGGATCAAGTCCGTACCGCTGACCTGGTGCACCACGACCGCAGCCGACACGATTCCTGTACCCATCAGGAACACGACCAGAACAGTTCCGACCACGGCTAGCAAGCGACGCATTAAGTCCCCCCGTCAAAAGCAAACACTTAAAACTTAGCCGATGTCCGTGCCATGAGAAAGGCCTCGCGTGTGGCCACGGAGATGTCCCCGCTGGGGGCTATGCATAAGTCCTCGCCCCTCGTTGAGGATCCACTGAACGCGTCCCCTGGCGGTGACGGTGTTGGCGCCAGCCCACACCGCACCGACCAGGGGAGCTCCATTGAAGTCAGCGAGGAACCGAATGGCCATGACCATCTCCTTCCGAGAGGTCGGCACGTATCGGGGAGGGGCCGCGATCTGCGGCTGTGACCCCAAGACGATCAAGCGGGCACTGACCCGTGCGACGCCCGATGTCGCGCCGGCGGTGCGCAAAGAGCCGGTCCGCAACTATGACGGGGTCCGCGACCTCGTCGCGGCTCGTGTTGAGCGCACGGCGGGGCGGATCAGCGCGAAGCGGCTGTTGCCCGAAGCGCCCTGGCCCGGTCGAGTCGCACGCTTCCCGCCGATATGTCCAGCAGGCGGAGGACCTTCAGTTCGTCGTCGGTCAGGTCGTCGCCCTCGCTGAGATCGGACTCTTCGCGGCGGCCAGTCATAGCCCGACCACCCCGGCGGCGTTTTCTCGGAAAAGCGAGCCGTCGCGGATGTAGCGGCGCACCATCGGCAGGCTCTTGTGCCCGGTCTGGTTCATGATCGATCGTTCGCTGGCGCCGGCGGCCGCCGCCGAGGTGGCGAGCCCGGAGCGCAGACTGTGCCCGGCGTACTTGGTCGGGTCGAGCCCGACGCGGGCGCAGCACTCCTTGACGACCTCGCCGACCGCCCGGCCTGACAGCCGCTTGGTGCTCTGCCGGCTGTTACGGTCGACGGGCACAAAGATCGGACCGTCGCCGATCCCTGAGGCTTCCAGCCACGCCCTGAGCGCCCGTACCGGGCAGGTGGCCGGCTGGGAGCCGTACGGGACGCCCAGCTTCCTTCCGGCGCCCTCCTGATCCGTCTTGGAGCGCCTGATCGTGACCACCAGCCCGTCTGACGTGTCGTCGACGTCGGCGACGTCCAAGGCGACCAGCTCCGAGCGCCGGAAGGCGCCGGCGAAGCCCACCAGGAGCAGCGCCCGGTCGCGGATGCCCTTCAGGTTGTCGGGCAGGCTGTCGACCATACGGCGCACATCCGCAATGAGGATCGGCGTCTTGCCGTGGCTCGCCGTCCCGATCGCCCGGCGGATCCCCGCGTGTGTGACCCGGACTATCCGCTCGGCGGTCGGGCTGTCGTGGCCGGCTTCCTTGTGGGCCTGGCTGATCGAGCTGACCCGGCGTTGGATCGTCGCCGCCTTCGCCCACCGGGCCATGTCGGTCAAGTACAGCGCCACGGTCCTTGGCTCGGCGGGGAGGGACTCCAGGGCGTGATCCGCGCACCAAGTGGAGAAGTGCCGCCAATCGGACTGGTACGCCCTCATCGTCGACTCGGCTTTGGTGTGGGTGGCGTAGCCGTACGCCTCTTCGGCGATGGCATCGAGGCCGGCGAGAGTGGTGCTCGTCGCCTCGATGACGGCCAGGGCGCCGTACGGGCTCATTGTCGGCTGGTGGATAGTCTCTGTCATCGTCACTGCCTCTCGCTAGGTGGTGGCCAGGCCCCGGGGTGTCACTCGCACCGCCGGGGCCGTTATCTGTCCCTACTCCCGTCCCTACAACTGCT
>CAXMLU010000500.1:0-2495 GCA_964194255.1 uncultured bacterium | reverse complement strand
TCATCAACGGCCAGAAGATCTGGACCTCGGCCGGGCACCTGGCCAACTGGATCTTCGTGCTCACGCGGACCGACGCCACCGCCCCGAAACACCGTGGCATCTCGTTCCTGCTCGTGCCCATGGATCAGCCCGGCGTCGAGGTGCGACCTATCAGGATGATCTCGGGGGAGAGCCATTTCAACGAAGTCTTCTTCACCGACGCCCGCACTCCGAAGGACCACGTCGTCGGTGGCGTCAACCAAGGGTGGGCGGTGGCCATGACCCTCCTCGGCTACGAGCGGGGGGAGGCGGCCGCCACCCTGCCGATCGAGTTCCGGATGGAACTCGACCGCTTGCTCGACCTGGCCCGCCAGCGGGGCCGCAACGCCGACGCCCTTATCCGGCAGCGGCTGGCGTGGGCCTACTCCAAGGTGGAGATCATGCGCTACCTGGGCATGCGGACGCTGACCCACTACCTGGCCGGCCGCTCGCCGGGGCCGGACTCGTCGATCTCGAAGCTGTACTGGAGCGAGTATCACAAGACGGCGACGGAGCTGGCCGTCGACATTCTCGGCGCTGACGCCATGACCCCGGCCGGACGGGCGCCCTACACCGCCTTCCGGACCGACGATCCCGGCGCGCCCAACACCTCGGCGTCGTGGACCGGCGTGTTCTTTCACGCTCGGGCGGAGACGATCTATGCCGGCACCAGCCAGGTCCAGCGCAACATCCTGGGCGAGATGGTGCTCGGGCTGCCGAAGGAGCCCAGGGCTGACGCCGGCCCGTGGAACGAAATCCAGTCCCGCTGACGCCACGATGGGCTGGACGGGCCGCCGCCGCCGTCCTGGTCCATCCGGGCCTGTGGGGCACCGCCGTCACCCAACTGTTCGTCCTGGCCCGTCCGGGCTGGTGGCGACGATGGCCGCCACTCCCTGTTCCCGACCCTGACTACCTTCGTTTCCGGCTGGTGACGGCCTATGGGGGCGCCGGTCATCATGCGCCCGACCCGGCCGATCTGATCAGCTACCTGCACTGGTGTCGTGGGATGCGCGGGCTGTCGCGCTAAGGTTCCAAACCGATGGATGTACCACCTGCGCCTTGGGCCGCGCCGGAGGCGCGGACGGATCGGTACCGACCCTTCCGACACGGTCGTTGAGCGGTGTCCAGAGCGCTCGTCCTCAACGCTTCGTTCGAGCCGCTCTGTGTTGTCTCCACCCGTCGTGCGCTGGTGCTCGTACTTGACGACAAGGCCGAGTTGTTGCACGCGGGAGATGGCGCATTTCATTCGCAACGGGCCAGCTATCCCGAACCCTCCGTGGTGCGCCTGTCCTACTACGTGAAGGTGCCGTACCGGGCTCGCATCGCGTTGAACCGCCGGGCTGTGTTTGCCAGGGACGGGCATCGCTGTCAGTACTGCGGGGCAGCGGCCGAGAACATCGATCACGTGATCCCTCGCAGCCGCGGCGGACCTCACACGTGGGAGAACGTGGTGGCCGCATGCCGTCCGTGCAACTCCCGCAAGCAGGACCGCTTCTTGGAGGACAGCGGGATGAAGCTGCGGCGGCCCCCGTGCGCCCCGCGGCAGCGCTCGTGGATCCTCGTGGCCACCGGCAGCGTACGACCGGATTGGGCGCCGTACCTCGGGGTGACCGACAGCTTGTCGGCGTGACTGCGCTCCCGAGCCTGGCTTGGGCAATATCGAGACAGCGAGGCACGGTCGCCGATTTACACCACCGTTCCGGCCAGTCGCTGGAGCCTCAGCCGCTGGAGCGAAGTGTGACGTTCTGGCGCCCCACCGGCTCGGCCATCGTGCTGGGCAGCGCGCAGCTCGACTCGGTGGTCAGTCCGTCTGCCGCGCTTCCGGTGGTGCGCCGGCGCAGCGGGGGAGGAGCCGTCTATGTGGCTCCCGGCGAGATGGTGTGGGCCGACGTGGTCGTGCCCGCCGCCGACGAGTTGTGGGACGACGATGTAGGCCGGGCGTGTTGGTGGGTGGGCGAGGCGTGGTCGTCGGCTCTGACCGCAGTTGGGATCGCCTCGGAGACCCTGTCGGTGCATCGAGCGGGCCTGGTCAAATCGCGGTGGTCGGCGTTGGTGTGTTTCGCCGGCCTCGGCCCGGGCGAGGTGCAGATCAGCGGCCGGAAAGTGGTCGGGATCGCACAACGGCGGACCCGGCGGGGCGCGTTGTTCCAGTGCGCCGCCCTTCTGGCATGGGATCCGGGGCCGTTGGTAGCGACGCTCGTGGTCGGCGGCGACGGCAGCGACGCCGGCGTGAGCGACGCCGGCGCCAGCGCCGCCGTGGCCGAGCTCGCCGCGGCCGAGCTGGCCTTGATCGCCACCACCGCGCCCGTGTCCGCCGACATGCTGGAGGCGGCATTCGTCCAGGCCCTCCCGGTAGGGTCGCCGCCATGACCCCGGTGGGGGGCTGAATGGAGGTTTGGACGCTCGGGGTGGGGTTGCCCGGCATGGCCGCCCGACACGCCGCCCGCGCCGAACAAGCGGGATGGGACGGCCTGGCC
>CAXMLU010000499.1:0-4165 GCA_964194255.1 uncultured bacterium | reverse complement strand
CGCGAGCGCATCCGCCAGATCGAGTCGAAAACGCTCGCCAAGCTGCGCCATCCCATGCGCAGCTCACGGCTGCGGGACTATCTGGACGAGGAGTAGCTCGGCGAGCCGTTGGCGTTGTCGGGCAGGTGGCTCTCGACGATGTCACGGGCCCGTTCGACGCCCAAGTCGACCACCGCCTTGGCCTTGTCTGTCGCCAACTCGAAGGTATTCGAACCGCGGAGCTTGGCAATCGTCCGATTGATCTGCTCATGGGGCGCCCGACCGGCGGCGGACCCCAGGTAGAACCCTGCGCCGAAGCCCAGGATCAAGCCAAGACGAAATCTCATGGCCACAGTCATACCCCCTGCGAGGCGGCTGTGCACTGAGTACCCCGTTGGCCGAACCCCCGCCCAGCTTCGCGCCACTGAGCGGGGGGTTTCGGCTTCGGCTTCGTCGAGAACGGCCGGGTCGGGCTAGCCCAGGGGCAGGACCGCCGTGTGCTCCAGCCGCACCGCCTGGAGATCACTCGGGCGCAGACCGAGGAGCTTGAGGATGGTGGGAGCGATTTGGGTGGTTTCAACGGTGCCCGTGGCCACGTCGTGGTGGCCGACTGGATCGCCCGAGACCACGAGAGGCACATCTCGGTCCTGGGGATTGGCCCCGCCATGTTCGGCGATCTTGGTGCCGCCGGTGAACACGGTGCCGTACTGCGAGATGCCGAACACCCCGGGGAGACGAGGATCACCCGGCTGCATGCCGAAGTAGTCGGCTACTGCCTTCCTTGCAAACACCGTGGCCAGACCGGACTGGGTGTACGGCTTTGCCGCCCCGGTGATGTCAATGCCGGTCCCGGAGTTGTGAAGCAGGAAGTTCTTGGCGAACTCGCTGGCCTCCGGGGAGCGGTCATTCAGCCACATGAGCATGCCGTCGTCGTCGAGGAGAAGGCAACGAGCGGGGTGGTGGCGGTGGGATGGGCCGCTAGCCATGCGGCGTCGAGCGCGGCGATGATCGGTTTGTCGGCGATGCGATTCAGCGCTGAAGGTGTCTCGGGCGACTGGCCGTGCTTGGCCGACAAGATGATGACCGTGCTCTGCTCGAGGTGGCGGGCCTGGATGGCGACGACCAGGGCCGCCACTTTGGTGTTGATGTAGTCCAGAGCCTTGCTCAACAGCGGACCGGGCGTTGCACCGTCAGCGAGATATCCACCCGGCAGACCATCCGAGGTGAGCAACTTCTGGGCGGTCGAGATCGTCTGGAAGTTCATCCCGAAGATGGCCGGGGTGCCGACCTTGGTGGTGCCACTGTGGTCGAACCCGTTGATCTCATTGATCACGGCCTGCACCTTGTAGCTGTCGTACTGCTGAGTGAGGGAGTTCACCGCCGTCCAGTCGACGGTGGAACCGAGCGTCGGAGCGTCACTGTTAATCTCCGGGGTGAAGAGGTCCTGGACGCCGGTGCCGGAGGGACCGTTGAGGATCTCGTAGGAAGCGTGCTTGTCTGACCACGCCGTCCGCAGGCCGGCGGCGCGCGCCACCTCGAAGATGGTGTTGACCCTCAGGTAGGAGTGGGGGTATACCGGCTGGCAGCTGGTGGGATCGACCGGCAGTTGGGCGGGGTCGAGCACGGTCGCGGGGTTGCTGGTCATCTGGAGAATGGTCCCCGGCAGGCCGCTCAGTCCCTGGCCCGCGTCGAGCGCGTGCATGTTCTTATCGGCTTGCTCGAAGTACGTCACCTCGACACCGGGAGCGACGCCGGCGCACGTGGTTGTCCCGGCCGGCAGGAGGGCATGGTTGTACGAGTCGTCATAAAAGACTCCCGTGCTCGACGGGTTACCTCCGGTGACTTGAGCGACGAGACCGGGGAAGGAATCGGACGGGACTCGCGTCTGGGCATGGGTGAACTCCACGCCGCCGGCGACGAGCTTGGCCAGGGCCGAATCCGGGTGGTGCATGACGTACCACTCGAGATCGGTCTGGTGCAGGCCATCCACCGATAGCAGCAACACGTGGTCGGCGGACATCGTGTGATCGGGGCCGGTGGCGAACACCGGCGAGGCGACGCTGAGCACGCCGGCGACCAGACCAACCGTGCCAGCGGCGCCGAGCATGCGGGCAGGGAGTCGGGACATGGTTCCTCCTTCCACGCCCGGACGGGTGCCGGACGGGCAAGACCTCTTTCTCTCACTTCGAGATGTCCACGAACCGAAGTCGAGTTGAACGCACGGTTAAAGCGGACACACGACTGGGAAACGCCAGCTGGGCGGCGCGGCCCCGGTCCAGGTCGAGGTCGAGGTCATGGTGGGCTAGGGGTGAGGAGGCCGGTTTGGCGGTCTCGTTCGGTTTTCGCTTGGTGGTCGGACCAGCAGCGGGCTTCGATGTTGGCGAAGCTGGTGGGGCCGTGGTTGGCAACCGGGTTGACGTGGTCCCATTGCAGGCCGGAGCGGCGGCCGCAGTCTTCGCAGGCGGCCCCCTCGAAACGGGGCGGGGGGCCAAGTTCCAACGCGGTGCGGAGCTTGGCGTTGATGTGGCGGCCGAAGTGGGCGACCGTTTCGATGCGGGTGCCATCGTGGAGGACGGCTTTGATGAAGGCGTCCTCGGCGAGGTAGCGGGCCCGTTCAACGGGGATGGGGCCGCCGCCGATGATGTGGCAGACCTCGCCGGGGTGGGCGTGACCGCGCCGGTAGAGGGCCAGGTCGCACACGATGACCAGTTCGGTGCGGGCCGGGCGGGTCGGGCCCGTCCCGGCCAGGAGGGCGGCCATGGCGTCGGCGGCATACGCCCCCCGCGACTCGCCGCCGCCGACATCGTGGCGGTGGGTGCGACGCAGCCGGTCGCACTCCGCGTCGACCCGGTTCATGATGGGCACACCTACTTCGGGGATGAACGCCCCCGTGTATCGGATCATGCCGAGTGAGTCCCGCCACCACCGGAACTCGCGCGCCCGGCGCTGCCGGGCATGCAGCTGGTCGGGGTCCGCCGCAGCCGCGCGAATGCGGCGGGCCTGGTCGCGCACCGCCGCCAACCCCGACCGTTTGGCCAGCTCCAAGAGGTCGGATTCGGCGCCGGGGACATCCGCCTGGGCGTGGGTAATCTCCTGGGCCTGGGCCAAGGACACCTGCCCGACGAACAGCGCCCGCTTCGTGTCCGGGCACGCGGCCACGGCGGTGGCGATGTCCAGGGCCATGCGGGCCTGGCCGGAAGTAGAACCGGTGTGGCGGGCCAGCCAATCCACCCCATTAGCGAACCCCCGGCCCCGATGCGCCCCCAAGCCCACCGCCCTGGCCGCGGCGGCGGCCCGAGCCGCGGCGCACACCTTCTCCGTCACGGCCAGCTCCTCGGCTATCACCGCGCAGTCTGCGCCGGATAGCACGAGTGGGTCGAAGTCGGCCAGCCTGTGCCGAAACCGCTTCGTGTCGGCCACAACGCCGTCGGCCACCATGTCTTTGGACACGGATTCGTCCTCGTGGATGCGTAGGTTCGCTTCCTGACAAGGCCGTCATGCCCGACCTCGAGGCTCCGACCAGTGTATCGAACATATGTTCGCCTGTCAACGACGAGTTGGGCGGCGCGCTAGATGGAAACTGCCTGCCTCTTCAAAAGCGAGACTCCGCCGCCTCTGACTGCGCTGTGGCTAGGACGGCCAATCGAGCGCCTCAGTCCCACAGAGTTCAGCGCATGTCGCTCGCGAGAAGCAATCGGTCGTCATAAGCGCGTGGCGCTTGTCTGGCACCTGCTTACAGGACACGAGGGGCGTATCGGAAGTCGGCTGCATACGCGGCACTCAGGAAGGCAGCACGTCGCCTAGAGTTGTGGCGGAGCCGTCGGCAGGCCTCGGACAGAGTCGTCCGACGGGGGCCGTAGAACCCATCGCATCGCGGCGTCGGGTAGAAAACCCCAAGCCGGCAGCAGTACTTTCCGGGGTAGCTCAATCGGCAGAGCATCTGACTGTTAATCAGAGGGTTCTGGGTTCGAGTCCCAGCCCCGGAGCTACAAAACCCGCTGGTAGCAGAGTTGGAAGGTCACTGCGAGGAGTCCTCCGATAGCGGCAATGTAGCCACCGATGTAGCCGCGGCATTCGAACTGCCGTATTCTGGGCACGCACGCCGAACATCTGTTCGCTAGCGTAGCGCCATGCTCGACGGTCTCGACCCTGAAGGAGTGGAGCGGCTGCGCCGCTCGATCGCCAT
>CAXMLU010000498.1:0-1652 GCA_964194255.1 uncultured bacterium | reverse complement strand
GATTCTGGCCCGCTTTGCCACCGGCGGGAAGGTCTCTCCGGATTCGCCGCACGGGTACTACGACAAGCGTTACGCGCACGTGGATGTCTGCGTGGCCGGCGGCGGTCCGGCGGGCATGGCCGCGGCAGTGGCCGCGGCTCGGGCCGGAGCCTCGGTGCTGCTGGTCGAGGAGGAACACGAGCTCGGCGGCCACCTTCGCTGGGGCTCCGCCGACGACCTGGCCTCGCTCGCCGATCTTCGGGCTCAGGTGGCGAGCCATGAGAACATCGAAGTGCTGACCAACTCGGTGGTGACGGGGCGGTATGACGACAACTGGCTTGCCGTCGTCCAGCGCAACCTCCCCGGCGTCCAAGAGCGTCTGATCAAGACTCGCGCCGCGACGCTCGTGGTGGCGGCCGGGCTGATCGAACGACCCTATGTCTTCGATGGCAACGACGTGCCGGGTGTGATGCTCTCTACCGGAGTGCGGCGACTCATCAACCTCTACGGTGTCCGTCCCGGGGAGCGGGCGGTGGTGTTCAGCGCCAACCCGGACGGTGACGCGGCGGCTGACGACCTTCGCCGCGTAGGCACTGAGGTCATCACGGTGGACGCTCGTACGGACGCCAACCTCGTATCGGTGAGCGGCGGCGGCCTGGGCACCCGGTACGGCGTCCGCAAGGCCGTCCTCGCCGGCGGCCGGACGATCGAGTGCGACATCGTCGTCACGGCGGTGGGATGGACGGCGCCGACGACACTGCTCAACCTCGCCGGCGACCGCCCGGTCTTCAGCCCCGTCGCGAATCGGTTCGTCCCCGGCGGCCAGCAACAGGAGGGAGTGCTCGCCACCGGCGGTATCCAGGGAGATGGCTCCCTGGAGGAATTCGTCTCGCACGCAAACGCGGTGGGGACGAGCGCGGCGGCCCGCTCGGGCCGAGGAACCGCGTGCGTCGTGCCTGCCCTCCCGCTACGCCCCCACCCCGGCCTGTTCCGTTCGACGACACACGGGTTGGTTGACTTCACCGAGGACGTCAGCTCCAAGGACCTCCTGGCCGCCGCTGCGGAAGGCTACGACTCGATCGAGCTGGTAAAGCGCTACACGACCGTGACCATGGGGCCAACCCAGGGCAAGCTCGAAACGGTGAATACCGTCGCCGTCATGTCCGAGGCGCTCGGGCAAAGCATGGACGACACCGGCACGACGGTCTGGCGGCCACCGTACGCGCCGATCACCCTCGGTGCCCTCGCCGGCCGGATGTTCGAGCCGGTTCGCTACTCGCCGATGCAGCCCTGGCACGAGGCACACCGCGCCCGTCCCTTGATCGCCGGCGACTGGATCCGCCCCGACCACTACGGGGACCCGGCCGCCGAGGTCCGCAATGTGCGGACCAACGTGGGCGTCATCGACGTCACACCGCTCGGCAAGCTGGATCTGCGCGGCCCCGACGTACCCAAGCTGCTTAACCTGCTCTACGTCAACAAGTGGTCCAAGCTTGATCTCGGCGGGGTGCGGTACGGCGTGATGTGCGCGGAAGACGGCGTCGTCCTCGACGACGGCGTCACCGGCCACTTGGGGCCGGACCACTACCTCATGTCCACCACCTCATCGGGCGCGGGCACGGTCTGGGAATGGGCGGAAAACTGGCTCCAGACCGAGCATCCGGATTGGCAGG
>CAXMLU010000497.1:0-2723 GCA_964194255.1 uncultured bacterium | reverse complement strand
GATGTACACGCCGGGTCCGGCGATGAGCTTTTTGATCTGCCGCTCGCCCTTGCCGCAGAAGGAGCACTCGCCTCGGCCTACCCTCGTCCCCTTCCGTCGGCGCCGGCCACGGTGGGCGCGGCCCGCCCATGTTCCGCCGGCGACGCGACCGAGCTCCCGCTTGATATTGGCGAACTCGACGCCGAAGTCATCGAGTAATCGTCGAGCGCCGCCAGAGGGGTCGCCACCTAGAGCAACGAGCAGATGCTCCGTGCCGACCGCGGAATGACCGAGGCTTCCCGCGCACGCGGTCGCTGATGCCAGAGCGACACTCGCCGCCTGGGACAGCGGTGGGGACACGGACCCCGGCAACGACGCGGCAGTCGGGGCGGGCAAGGCGGCCCGAACCTGGTCAAGTGACAATCCGAGCGCGACCAGGACCTGGCCGGCGACGGATGTCGGCTCGTGCAGGAGGCCAGCGAGGAGGTGCTCGGTACCGGTGGATTCGCAGCCGGCGGCCGCCGCTTCATCGACGGCGTGGCGCACCGCCGAACGCAGCGGGGGCACGAAGTTGTCCCACTCTCCGTCGCGGTCCGACGGCGGTGTGTCCGGCCGGTCCCAGCGCTTCTGAGCCGCTTGCTTTGATACCCCCAGACGTTCGCCGATCGCCGCCCAGGAATGACCCGCATGACGAGACGTGGCCACGAAGTGCTCGACCAGACGATCTCCTCTCTTCGCCAGCTCCTCGGCCAGCACGAGGGCCTCGGCGAGACATTCGAGTTCTCCCGCGTGTGCGCTCTGCTCCTTCACCAGATCGATCAGGGCTTCCAGTGATGGCAGTGCGGCCGCCATCCGACAACCTTAAGTTGTCGTAGGGCCATCGTCAACCTCAGGTTGTCGCCGAAACCTCCCTCGCATGGTGCGCCGGTGGACGGAGTAGACCGGACATGTGGCGACGGCAGCCGGCGTGCTTCGGGACCAGTGGATGGCATCGAGCGAGGCGCTTCTCCGCATCGTGTCGGCTCTGACCGATGTGGAGTTCTTCTGGCAGCCCTGCCCGGGTTGCTGGACCGTCCATGCCGATGCCTCCCGTCCCGGGGCGTGGATCATCGACTACCCGGACATCCCTCCCGACCCACCGCCCCTGACCACGATCGCCTGGCGTCTCCTCCACATCACCCACGGCAATTGGATCTACTGGGAACACGCCTTTGGGCCCCGCCGTCGCAACTTCTCCGACCTCGAGATCATGGGGTCCGCCCAGCGGGCCGTCGCGGATCTCGCCGCCAGCCAGCAGCCGGTCGCCGACGCACTCGCCGGGATGGACGACAGGATGCTGGACGAGCTCCACCCGACGCCTCTGGGGGAACCGCGGCCGGCGCGCGAGCTGTTCACGATCTTGCTCAACGAGCAGGTCCACCACGGCGCAGAGATCAGCCTGCTGCGCGAGCTCTTTCGCCTGCGTTCGGGTCTCGGCGCCGGCCTCGGCGGTGGCTAAACCGGCTCTTCGACCGATTGTGCCAGGGGACAAATCACCTTCTGGCGCCCCTGGCGGAGTCCGGCCCGCCACAGGTGTCAGACGCCACTGCGGGTGACAGAAGACGAAATGGACGATTTATCGAGGTGGTGCATGCAGATGGCTCCGACCTTCCCGTTCCCGAATGGCCGGTACAGGGCCGCGCTTTCGTTCACCATGCTCCATCACGCGCCCTCTGCGGCTGAGCAGGACCGCTTGCTGGCGGAGCTGGCGCGGGTGCTGCGCCCCGGAGGCGTTTTGGCCGGCGTGGACAGCCTGGAGACGCCGGAACTCCGGGAACTGCACGTCGGCGACATGTACGTGCCGATCGATCCTGAGGGACCGCCCGACCGGCTCTCTACGGCCGGCCTCACCGATGTCCGGGTGGAAGTCAACCCTTACGGGTTGCGGTCCTGGGTCACCGCGTCCTCAGCCCCGCTCCCGTCCGCGCATCAGCGGACGGCGTCGTCGGGAAGCTTGAGGTCGAGCCAGTCGAGGTGAGTTTGGCTGAGATCGAGATTTACGGCGTCGAGCGAGGTTCGTAGCTCTTCGAGGTTGTGCGGGCCAATGATCGGAAAAATGGCCAGCGGCTGACGCAAGACCCAGGCCAGCGCAACGGTGGCGGGGCCACAGTCCAAAAGGGCCCCGAGTCGTCGGGTGCGGTCGCGGCGGGCGAAGTTGTCGGGGTCGTGCCACGCGTGCCTCATACGCGGGAGGGTGACGCCGGCGAAGAAGCCGGCGGCCTGGCTCGACCACGCGACGACCGGCATCCCGGTCTGCTCGAGCCAATCCCGCCAGGCGGGTCCGGACGCAGCGACGCAGCCGGGGACGGTAGGGCTGATCATCCTGGCCAGGCTGAACTGGTTGCTCAGCGCGGTGAAGCCGACCAGGCGGTGTGCGTTGGCGTAGCGGTTGGCTTCGTCGATACGCGCCATGGTCCAGTTGGAACCACCGAAGGCCTGGATCCGACCGGCGCGGTGGTGTTCGTTGAGTACGTCGACGAACTCGCCGGCGGGGACGGCCAGGTTGTCTCGGTGGAGAAAGTAAAGGTCGGCGTAGTCGGTGCGCAGGTCGTCGAGGCTCTTCAGGAGTTCGCGGGTGAGGCTCTCGGGATCGCAATGAGGCGTGTGCGCCCCCTTGGCCACGACGACGGTGTTCGGGCGGACGCGGCGTGACTCCATCCAGTGGCCGAGCGCTCGGTCTGACTCGCCTCTCCCATACCGGCGGG
>CAXMLU010000496.1:0-3764 GCA_964194255.1 uncultured bacterium | reverse complement strand
GTGTGGCCGTTACACCTCGACGACCGCGCCCGCGGTCCTGGCCGATCACTTCGGGGTCGAGGAGATCAAGGCCGAGCTGCTCGATCCGAGCTGGAACGTGGCCCCCACCCAGGACGTCTACGCCGTTGCCGAGCGCCGCGGCGTGCGTCAGCTGGGCACCTTCCGCTGGGGCCTGGTGCCCTCGTGGGCAAAGAATCCGTCCGTGGGGGCCAAGATGATCAACGCCCGCGCCGAGGGACTCGCCACCAAACCTGCCTACCGGGCGGCGCTGGCCCGGCGGCGATGCATCATCCCGGCCGACGGCTTCTACGAATGGCAGGTGGTAAAGGGCGGTCCGAAACCCGTCAAGCAGCCCTACGCCATTCGCCACCGGGACGGCCGCCCTCTCGCCCTCGCCGGGTTGTGGGAGGTATGGCGAGACCCAACCAGGTCCGATGGCGATGGGCTCGTGCGGACGTGCGCCATCATCACCACCGCCGCCAACGAGTTGCTGGTCCCGCTGCACGACCGCATGCCGGTCGTGCTCCCACCTGAATCGTGGAGCACGTGGCTCGATCGCGACCTGCAGGATCCCGCCGCATTGTCGCCGCTGCTCGTGGCCGCCCCCTCGGACCAGTTCGAGGTATGGCCGGTGGCCACGCTCGTCAATCATGCGCAGGCGAATGGGCCTGAACTGTGGGAGCCAAGATAAAGTCTTGACCGATCGGTCAACTGCATGAGGAGGACGGGGTGGGGGACATTGTCGCCTACGGGGCTTACGTGCCCTACTTCCGGCTGGAGCGCAAAGCCATCGGCGCCGCGCTCGGCTCGCCGGCCGGTCGCGGCACCCGGGCGGTAGCGGCCTATGACGAGGACACCACATCGATGGGTGTCGAGGCGGCCAGGCGATGCTTAGCCAATGCCCCCGGGATCACGCCGGACACGTTGGTCTTCGCCACGGCCGCTCCCGCCTATCTCGACAAGACCAACGCCACGGCCATTCACGCCGCTCTCGGGCTACCCGAGTCGGCCGCCGCCTACGACATGGCCGGCTCGGTGCGCAGTGGTTGGGGCGCATTGCGCTTCGGGTACCGGGCCCAGACGCCGACGTTGGTCGTGCTCTCCGACATCCGCACGGGGCTACCCGGCAGCGGCGATGAGCGCGACGGAGGGGACGGTGCGGCCGCGTTCCTCTTTGGTGGTGCGGCAGACAACGGTGACGCGCTCACCACGGTTGCGGGCGGATCCTCGTCGACCGGAGAGTTCCTCGATCGGTGGCGCTTGCCGGGCGACGAGTCCAGCCGGCTCTGGGAGGAACGATTCTCCGAAGCGGCCTACGTGCCCCTCGCCGAGGCGGCCATCACCGAGACCTTGAAGACGGCGACCGTCACGGCGGATGCCATCGACCACCTGATCGTCACCGGACCGCAAGGCCGGGCCTGCAAACGGGTGGCCGCCACCGTCGGCGTGCGGCCCGAGGCCGCGGTAGACGACCTGGCCTCATCCATCGGCAACACCGGAACGGCCCACGCCGGCGTTCTGCTGGCCGATGTGCTCGACCGAGCGAAACCGGGAGAGCTGATCGCGCTCGTACTTCTCGCCGACGGCGCCGATGTGGTCCTGCTGCGCACGACTGAGACGCTCGCCTCGAGGTCGCAAGCGAGGACGGTGGCCGGCCAGGTCGCCGCTGGCCGGACCGATCTGTCCTATCCGACGTTCTTGACCTGGCGGGGGCAGATCCACCGAGAGCCGCCGAGGCGGCCCGACCCCGAGCCCCCCGCGGCTCCGGTGAGTTTGCGCCACAGTGACTGGAAGTTCGGATTCGTGGCCAGCAGGTGCGAGAACTGCGGCACCCGCCATCTGCCGCCGTCGCGGGTGTGCGTGAAGTGTCACGCCGTGGACCAGATGGCTCCGGAGCGACTGGCCGACGTCAAGGGAACGATCGTGACCTTCACCGTCGATCGACTCGCGTTCACCCTTTCCCCACCCGTGGTTGCTGCGGTCGTCGATTTCGACGGCGGGGGGCGTCTTCAGTGCGAGCTGACCGACGTCGACCCGGATGCGGTCAAGATCGGCGGACGGGTGGAGATGACGTTCCGCCGGCTGTTCACTGCGACCAACGGCGTCCACAACTACTTCTGGAAAGCACGACCCCTGCAGGGAGGAGAGTGATATGGCTTCACATGGCATTCGGGACCGTGTCGCGATCGTCGGGATGGGCTGTACGCCGTTCGGTGAGCACTGGGACAAGGGCGCCGACGACCTCGTAGTCGACGCCACCGTTCATGCCACCCGCTCGGCGGGCGTGGCCATCGACGCCGTCGATGCGTTCTGGCTCGGCACGATGGGTTCGGGGATCTCGGGGCTCACCCTGTCCCGGCCTCTCCGCCTCGACTACAAGCCGGTCACCCGGGTCGAGAACATGTGCGCGACCGGCAGCGAGGCGTTCCGCAACGCCTGCTACGCCGTCGCTTCCGGTGCGTATGACCTGGTGATGGCCGTCGGTGTCGAGAAGCTGAAGGACAACGGATTCTCCGGGCTGGCCATGGCCGGGCCTTCGAGCGACGGCACGCACGCGGCGATCACCGCGCCGGCCATCTTCTCGCTGCTGGCCCCTGCGTACAGCAAGAAGTACGGGGTCGATGACGCGGAGATGAAGGACGTGCTGACGCGCATCGCCTGGAAGAACCACCGCAACGGGGCGCTGAACCCCCGAGCTCAGTTCCGCAAGGAAGTCTCCAAAGAGACGATCTGCAATTCTCCGCTGATCGCGGGATCGCTCGGCATCTTCGACTGCTCCGGCGTGTCCGACGGGTCGGCCGCGGCCGTCATCTGCCGGGCCGAGGACGCTCATCGCTACTGCGAGAACCCCCTGTATGTTAAGGCGCTTTCTTTCGTGGCCGGACCCGCCGCCGGGCCCATCGACACCGACTACGACTACACCACGTTCACCGAGGTGGTTCGGTCGGCCGAGGATGCCTACAAGCAGGCCGGCATCGACGATCCCCGCGCCGAACTGGCCATGGCCGAAGTCCATGACTGCTTCACCCCGACCGAGCTCGTGCTGATGGAGGATCTCGGCTTCGCCCAGCGAGGGATGGCGTGGAAGGAAGTCATGGCCGGCACGTTCGACCGTGACGGCGAGCTAGCCGTGAACCCAGACGGTGGCCTGAAAAGCTTCGGTCATCCAATCGGCGCCAGCGGGCTGCGCATGCTGTTCGAATGCTGGCTGCAGCTGCGAGGCGAAGCAGGCGAGCGCCAGATTTCCAACGGGAAAAAGCTGGCCCTCACCCACAATCTGGGCGGCGCGCCCGGCGAGTGCGTCAGCTTCGTGAGCGTGGTCGGCGCCGAGCCATCCGACTAGCGAGCTTCGGCGGCTGGGCGAAGGAGCCGCCGCCAGGACGCCAATAAGCGGCTGATTCGCCCGATTTGCAGGGCGGACAAATCGCCATCTGGCACTGGTTGCGGAGTCTGGCCCTCCACGCGGACGGTTTTTGGTCCGCCACAGCCGCCAGATTCCGCCACAGGCGCCAGACGCCGCTATGGCGATTTGTCGAACGCGGCGCCGGTCGCGGGCGGGCCGGGTAGGCAGCGGGCGCCGAACACGGCTGGCACGGCGCGATGCGGGGTCTAGATCGTGGTGGCGCGGGCGGCGAGGGTCTTGGTCACGCCAGCGGCGATGCCGGGACCGTCCAGGCCGAGGTTGGACAGGATGGCGGCCGCCTTGCCCTGCGGGATGTACTCGATGGGTGTGCCGAGGATCAATACCGGCGGTGACTGGCGGG
>CAXMLU010000495.1:0-1970 GCA_964194255.1 uncultured bacterium | reverse complement strand
TGGTTCATGCGCCAGGCCGGCCGGTCGCTGCCGGAGTACCGGGCCAGGCGGGGATCGGGAAGCATCCTCGATGCGGTGCGCCAGCCGGAGCTGGCCGCCGAGCTGACGCTGCAACCAGTGCAGCGCTACGGCGTCGACGCAGCCATCCTCTACTCGGACATCGTGGTGCCCGTGGCCGCGGTTGGATTCGGTGTGGACGTCGTGGCCGGAGTGGGGCCGGTCGTCGAGCAACCCTTTGCTGGCCCGAGCGACCTGGCCCGGCTGCGCCCGCTCGTTCCCGAGGAGGACACCCCGTGGGTGCTGGAGGCGGTCCGGATCCTGCGCCACGAGTTGAAAGTTCCCCTCATCGGGTTCGCAGGAGCGCCCTTTACCCTCGCCAGCTACTTGATCGAGGGTGGCCCATCGCGCGTCTACGCCCGGACCAAAGCCATGATGCACGGCGATCCGATCACCTTCGGCCGCCTGCTCGACGCGCTGGCTGAGCTGAGCCTCACATCGTTGCGCTCTCAGGTCGAGGCCGGCGCGTCCGCCGTGCAGCTTTTCGACTCGTGGGCGGGCACGCTGGCGCCGGCGGACTACCGGGATCATGTGGCCCGGCCGACCCGCCTCATCTTCGCCGGTCTCGCCGATCTGGGCGTCCCCAGAATCCACTTCGGGGTGGGCACGGGCGAACTGCTTGACCAGATGGCCGAGGTCGGCGCCGACGTGGTCGGGATCGATTGGCGAGTGCCGCTCGATCGCGCCCGGTCGCGCATCGGCTCCGGGCGGGCCGTGCAGGGCAACCTCGATCCGGCCGCCTGCCTCGGACCGTGGGAGGTGGTCGCTCCCCAAGCCCTGCGGGTCCTGGCCGAGGCCGGGACGGCCCCCGGGCACATCTTCAATCTCGGCCACGGTGTGCTGCCGGAGACGAACCCGGACATCCTGGCCCGGCTGGTGGAACTCGTTCACGGCGAACGCTGATGCGCGTCGTTGTCGTCGGCGGTGGGATCACCGGCCTGGCCGCCGCCTTTCAGCTGGTGCAGACCGGCGGGTCCGAGGTGACCCTGCTCGAGGCCGAGCCGCGGCTGGGCGGAAAGATCCGCACCGAGGAATTCGAGGGGCGAGCCGTCGAGGCCGGTCCCGACGCGTTCCTCGCCCGGGTTCCGGACGCCGTGGACTTGTGTCGTGAGCTGGGCTTGGCGGAGGATCTGGTGGCCCCGGCGGCCAGGCAGGCGTGGCTGTGGAGCCGAGGCCGGCTGCGAGCCCTGCCGGAAGACCTGGTACTCGGGGTGCCGTCCGACCTGGTCGGCCTGCTGCGGTCGCAGATATTGAGCCCGGCCGGGGTGCTTCGAGCGGCCGCCGACCTGGTCCTGCCACCGACCCGCCCGGGCCGGGATGCCTCGGTCGGCTCCCTGGTCGGACGGCGCTTTGGCCACCAAACCGTCGCACGGCTGGTCGATCCCTTGCTTGGCGGCATCCACGCCGGGCGGGCCGATGCCCTCTCCGTCGAGGCCACCGCCCCGCAGTTGGCCTCGGTGGCCAGAAGCCGGCGCAGCTTGCTGCTCGGGCTGCGGGCGCAGCGCCGGTCAAACCCCCCGGCTGATGGCCCCATTTTCCTGGCTCCGAAGGGCGGACTGGTCCGGCTGGTGGATCGGCTGGCGACAGAGGTGGAGAAAGGGGCGAGGATCGCCACCGGATGCGCAGTGACTTCCCTCTCCGCGCCGGACGGGGTGGCCGCCCGGGAGTACCGCTTGGAGACGTCCGACGGTCCCCTCGACGCGGACCGGGTGATCCTGGCGGTGCCGGCGGCCGCGGCCGCGGGGTTGGTGAAATCCCATTCCCCGGCGGCGGCGAGCGAGCTGCGTTCGATCCGGCACGCATCGGTGGCGCTGGCCCTGCTGGCCTACCCGGCCAGCTCCTTTCCCCATCCGTTGCCGGGCAGCGGCGTGCTTGTGCCGCGGACGGAAGGACGGCTGATGACCGCATTGTCC
>CAXMLU010000494.1:0-3226 GCA_964194255.1 uncultured bacterium | reverse complement strand
GCCGGCGCCGGCGCCGGCGCGGCCGGTGTGGTGGCGTGGCTGGTGCAGGCGGCGGCGACGAACAGGAGCCCCACGCCAGTGACGAGCAGCTTCGGGGTTCGGCGCCGGGGTGTGCCGCTGAGAGCCGATGCCGTCGGGAATGGCGGCTGGGGCGGGCGGTGGTCCGATCCTGTGCGGGCCGGCCGGTGAGCGGCGAGCGGGAGCGGGCGACGGTGCGCGCCGGCATAGGCGCGTTGGGGTGCGCCGCGTTCGTCCTGGTGGCGATCGCCGCAGAGGTAGTCGGGAGCCTGTATGCGAACTTGCCCGCGCCTGGCTCGGCCGACGGGGTGTTCCCACTGGACTGGCCTCGACCAGTTCGGGTCCTGTGGTGGCTGGCGGTCGCGGCCGCCGCGCTGGGTTACCGGGTCATCCTGCACCGCATCGGGGTCCGCCAGCGCCGGTGGGTCGTGGTGGTGTAGGTCGTGCCGTTTGTGGTCTTCGCCGGGGGTGTCGCGGCCGGCGCTGATTGGGCGACGTGGCATTGAGCCTCCTCCGAGGCACCGCCGGTTATGCGGCGATGCCGTAGTACTTCTGCAGCTCGGCGGCCAGCGACCCTCCGACGAGGGCTGCCCGGTCGACGTTGAGGAGCCGGCCGTTGGCGTCGTAGAAGGCGGTGACGGGCATGCTCTGGCATTGGCAGAGGGCGTCGTGCAGTCCGCTGCCGTTGGCGCCGCCGATGTCGCGGGCCAGCGGCCACCAGGTGATGCCGTGGCGGCGGGGCATGAACATCCGGTCGCCCGTCTCGAGGGCGTCCACGCCGACGAAGTTGACATGGCCTTTGAGCTTGGCCGACACCGCCGAGAAGTCGGGCAGCTCGGCGTCACACGCGGTGCACCACGACGCGAAGAAGTTGACGACGGTCGGCTTGCCGCGGAAATCGGCCAGGCGGATCCGTCCCGGGCCGTTGATGGCTGGCAGGTCGAAGCCGGCCTGGCTGGTCACGCCGGTCCCGCCGCCGCCGGAACTGGCGGCGAAGGCGACGGCGATGAGCACCGCGATACCGGCCGTCGTCACGGCCCACGTAAGACGCTGCCTCCGTTTGGTTGCGGCGCGGGCGGCGGCACCGCGGGCTTGTCGGCGGCTGGTCGGCGCCCCTTTGGTCCGCGTCGTGGGCCGGCGGGGTTTTGGTGTGGGAGTGGCCATGGCGTGGTTCCTTTCAGCCGAGGGTGACAAGGCGACCCAGCCCGATGGCTCGCAGGGCGGACTGGAGCTGGCTGGTCACCCAGGTGAGACGGTTCAGGGTCAACAGCACGCCGAAGAAGCCCAACGACAGGGCCGAGGCGAGCGTGATGGCGGTGAAGTGGCGCTTGACCCAGCGGAACCCACCGCTGAGCCGGGAGAAGGCCAGCCCGGCGGCCAGGCAACGGCACACCGAGCCCGGCCGAGTAGGCGCCGAGCAGTGCGGCGCCGTGGGCGGCCCGACCCTGGGTGGCGGCCACCGCGAGCACCGAGCCGAGGACCGGGCCGATGCAGGGCGTCCAGCCGAACCCGAAGGCGACGCCGGCCACCGGCGCGGCGAACACTCCGAAGCGCGACAGGCTGGGATGGAATCGCCGCTCGCCGTACAGCCACGGGGCGCGCACGACGAGCGACCCGGCCACGAACAGGGCCATGGCCAGCACGGCCAGGCCGGAGAGCCGGGTGATGAGGACGTGGTTGGCGAACAGGGTCCGCCCGACCGCGGTGGCGGTCAGGCCGAGGAGGATGAAGACCGTCGAGAACCCGGCCACGAACAGCCCGGTGTCGCGGGCCACTCGGCCCATCTGGCGGCGTGACCCGCCGGTGATCTCGGCCACGTCCAATCCGGTGATCACCGACAGGTAGGCGGGCACGATCGGGAGTACGCAGGGCGACAGGAACGAGATCACCCCGCCGCCGAAGGCGGCCGCGTAACCGACCCCTGATGGGGTCACCGGCCCGGGCCCCGGCGGCCGGGGCTCACGGTCGACCGGCGAGCTGATCGGCGAAACGGTGCAGTCGCCGGGCGCCAACCGTGGCCGGCTCGCGGTGTCGGCGCTGGCGCAGCGCCTCCTTCAGCAGGCGCAGTGTCTCGGCGGCGACGCTGCACTCCCAGCAGACGCGTAGATGGTCGGCGACCCGGGCTCGGTCGTCGGGGCAGAGTTCGCCGTCGAGGTAGGTCTCCACGTCGCGGCGTAGGCGGCGATGGCCAAGAGCATCCATCGGTGCGGGAACCCGGTGTGATCCGGGCCCATTCCCGGTGAGATGGAATATGGGAATGCCGGGGGTGGGTCGCCGGGTTCCCCTGGTGTGGACCCGTCGGCCGCGTCGCGCCAGCAGTACCGCCAGGAACGGTTCGCGACCTACGTGCTACCAGAGGTCGACGTCCTCCTGCGGGTGGCCATGTCGCTGACCCGGCGGCCGGCCGACGCCGAGGACCTGGTCCAGGACACCCTGGTCCGCGCCTTCCAGGGCATCGAGAGCTTCGACGGCGCCCACCCCCGGGCGTGGCTGCTGACGATCCTTCGCAACACCCACATCAACCGCAACCGCCGGCGGCGCCCCGAACTGCTCGACGACCCCGACGCCACGTTCGATCGCCTGGCGGCGACCGAGAGCGCAGGCACCGAAGCACCCGAGACAGTTGTCATCGGTGAGACCTTCGACGCGGTGGTGTCCGACGCGCTCGCCGCCCTGCCGGAGCGGTTCCTCCGGGTCGTCACCCTGGTCGACATCGACGGGCTGTCCTACGCCGAGGCGGCCGAGGTGCTCGGCGTCCCCGTGGGCACGGTGATGAGCCGGCTGCACCGGGCCCGGACCCGCATGAAGCAGCGATTGGTGGCAGCTGGGCTGGCACCGAGGAGGCAAATGTGATCTCGAGGTGGCGCCGGCTCCGAGGTTCGGCCGACATGGCCAGCTGCCGCGAGACGATGCGGGTACTGCAGTCCTACCTGGACGGCCAGGTCGACGACGTCACCACCCGGCGCGTCGGCACCCATCTCGAGGCATGCCGACGGTGCGGGCTCGAGGCCACCACCTACCGGGAGATCAAAGCGGCGCTGGCCCGCCGGGCGGCCCACATCGACCCGGCCGCCGTCGAACGCCTGCGGGCCTTCGGCCAGTCCGTGCCCGAGCGGGAGGCCGCCAGCGGCGACGACGGACCGAGCCCACCCGCAAGCTGACTGCAGCGGCCATGACCTCACCGCCGGACGACGGGCAGCTACAGACC
>CAXMLU010000493.1:0-3638 GCA_964194255.1 uncultured bacterium | reverse complement strand
CACGCTCCCCACTTCAACGCGAAGAGCCGCAATGCCCGCTGTATGGATGCGAGTCCGGTCCGAGTTACGGGACCGGATACGAGCCACCCTCGTGATGGCTCTCGCCGTCGGCGTGGCCGCCGGTGCCGCCCTTACCGCCCTGGCTGGGGCCCGGCGCACCGACACGGCCGTCAGCCGCCTTCTGGCCTACGAGCGTCCGGCCGAAGGCAGCGTCAACCCGCAAGATCCGCTGACCTCGGATCCCGCCCTTATGGCCAAGATCGCCCAGCTCCCTCAGGTGGCGGCCAGTGCTGAGGGCGCCTTCGTGCTCGTGGGCGGTTCGACCGGTCTCACTACGGTCGCCTTCGTCGACAATCTCGGGTTCAGCCGGCCCCTATGGATCAGTGGGCGGGCGCCTCGCCCCGACAACTTGGCGGAGATGAGCATCAACCCCTCGGCCGCGCAGCACGCTCATCTCAAGGTCGGGAGCACGCTGCGTGTCCAGGGCTACCGGCCCCAGGACGCCCTGCCCGCGCTGCGGGGCGGGGGAGCCGACATCGCTCGGAGCGGGCCGGTCGTTGCGGTCAAGGTGGTGGGCATCGGCCGGTTCCCGAGGGATCTGAGCGTCGCACCATCCGCGCCCGGGGTGCTGTTTGCTTCCAACGATTTCGGCTACTTCACGCCGGCCTATTTCCGCACCTATGGAGTGAACGCCGCCCATCTGGGCGTCAGCTTGACCTACCGCCTGAAGCGCGGCGTCGCCGACCTCCCCAGCTTCACCCGTGCAGTCGACCAGTTGGCGGCGGGGCGGTTCGCGGTGCACGAGGGATCGGACGATCTCTCCGCCGCCCGGCAGGCTCGTCGGGCCACGCGCTTCGAGGCGCTGGCCCTGCTGTTGTTCGGCATCCTGGCCACGGTCGTCGCCGCCGCCATGATTGCTCAGGCCTTGGTCCGTCAGGTGCACCTCGATGCCGCGGATCGATCGGCGCTGAGCGCCATGGGCATGACCCGCAGCCAGCTGGTCGCCATCTCCGCCATCCGGGCGGCTGCCATCGCCGTCGTCGGCGCGGGGCTGGCCGTCGTTGTCGCCATCCTGCTGTCGCCAAGGATGCCAATCGGGCTGGCTCGCCAGGCGGAGGTTCATCGGGGATTCGCCGTTGATGTTCCCGTATTCCTGGTCGGCTCGTTCATCATCGTGGTCGGACTTTCGGGCTGGGCGGCCCTGGCCGCGTGGCGGGGTGCTGCCGCCATCAACTCGGCATCCCGCCGCGCCGCGGCCGGTTCCGAGCGACCGTTCCGGATCGCCGAGTGGGCGAGCCGATCCGGATTGCGACCCAGCGCCACGGTCGGAGTACGTATGGCGTTGGCGCCCGGCCGGGCGCCAACCTCGGTGCCGGTGCGCACCTCGCTGGTGAGTGCCGTCATCGCCATCGCCGCCGTGGCTGCCACGTTGAGCTTCGGAACCAACCTCACCCGCCTGGCCGAACGGCCGCGATTGCAGGGCTGGAACTGGGACGTCAGCGTCGGCAATCCGCACTCTGATGACATCTCGGGCCGGGCCATCCCGCTGCTGGTCGCGAACACCACGGTGGCCGGCTTCTCGGCAATGGCCGGCGCGGAAGGCGGCATTGGGGCCGGCGTCGAGGGTCGTCCCGTTGATCTGTTCGCCATCGACACCGTCAAGGGCTCGGTTCTGCCGCCGTTCACCTCCGGGCGGGCGCCGCGTGGGCCTGATGAGATTGCCTTTGGCGCCAAGACGCTGCGCCAACTGCACCGCCGGGTGGGCGGTCGGGTCGCAGTCGGGTTCTTCCCGTACAGCAGCCCCGCCCGCACCGTGCTCATCACCGGAGAGATGGTCTTGACGCCTTCCGTCGTCAACGATTCCGTTCCTCTCGGGCAGGGCGGCCTGGTGACCCCCGACTTCCTGTCGGGCCTGCCACCGGACCAGGCGCCGGCGGTCAACGTGTTCCTCGTTCGCTTCGACCCGAACGCCAACCGTTCCGCCGCGCTTCAACGACTACAACGCGACTTTCCCGGTACGGTGCTGCCCGCCGTGCGCCCGCCCGACATCGAGAATCTGCGGCGGGTCGACCACCTCCCCACCACGCTGGCCCTGCTGTTCGCTCTGCTCGCGCTGCTCACCATCGGTCACACACTGGTCAATGGCATCAGACACCGGCGCCGGGATCTGGCCATTTTGCGCACGATGGGCTTTGTGGGCGGGCAGGTGTCGGCGGCGGTGGCATGGCAGGCGACCACCCTCGTGGTGGTGGGGCTGGTCCTGGGTCTTCCGCTGGGTGTGGCGGCGGGACGGTGGGCCTGGGCTTTGGTGGACAAGCAGTTCGGCCTGCCCGTCAACGCGGTGGTTCCGACCCTGCGGCTCGCGTTGCTCGTGCCCGGCGCGGTTCTGGCCGCCAATGCCGTGGCGGCCGTTCCGGGGGCGTGGGCGGCCCGTATCCGACCGGCCCGAATTCTGCGGGCCGAATGAGAGGCTCGGATCGATGACCGCGGTCCTCCTCCACGCCCGGGCGGCACTGCGGGCGCGTTGGCGGTCGTGGCTTTTGCTCGCCCTGTTGGTGGCCATTGCCGGCGGAGCGGTCATTGCTCTCGCCGCGGGTGCCCGCCGCACGGACTCTGCGTACCCGCGTTTCCTCCGCGCTGAGCGAGCGGCCGACATCATCATCTTCGTGGACCCGGGGCTAGCCGCCCAGGCGGTGCGTCTCCCCGCCGTCGCGGAGGCGGCCACCCTCGTTGACCTGGCCCCCACCGAGACCGACTTCGCCCCGGTGGTGCTCACCGACGGTCGCTATGGACGGCAGCTCAATCGGTTCAAATTTCTGGCCGGCGGTCCTCTCAACCCGAATCGGGCCGACGAGGCCGTTGTCGGATTCCTTCTGGCCAGGAGCCGGCACCTCCACGTCGGGAGCTCCTTCACCATCCATCTTCGGACGGGTGCGGCCCCGGCCGGCAACGGGCTCGGACCGCCGCCTTCTACGCAGGCACTTACGTTGCGAGTAGTGGGCATCGAGGCCACCCCTGGCGAGTTCCCGCCGAAATCCAGCACTGGCAACCTGCCGGTGTACTTGTCGCCGGCGTTCTTGCGCACTCCGCTCGGCCTCCAAGCACCGGCCACGGAGGGGGCGATCGCCGGGGTGGCGGTGCGGTTGCGCCATGGCCCTCGCGACGCGACCGCCTTCCGAGGCGAACTCGAACGACTGGCGGGCCACCCCATCGGGTCCAGCGTGGAGCGCGACCAGTCGGCGAACGTCCAGCGTTCCATGCACCTCCAGGCCGTGGCGCTCTGGCTGATGGCCGGATTCGCGGCGTTGGCGACCGCGCTCGTGCTCCTCCAACTCCTGGCCCGGCAGCGCGTCGACGACTCCGTCGACGACTCCAGCGTTCGGTCCCTCGGGATGACGTCGGGCCAACTGCTCGCGTCAGGCATGGTGCGGGTCGCGACCATGGGCGCGGTCGGAACGGCCGTGGCGGTCATCGTGGCCGTGCTGCTGTCCCCGCTGCTCCCGCTCGGTACGGCCCGCATCGCCGAACCGCATCCGGGCTTCGCGTTCGACCCCCGTGCCCTCGGACTGGGCGCGGTCGGAGTCCTGATCCTGGTCGGCCTGCTGGGCGCCGCCGCCCTGGCCCGCCGCACCAAGACC
>CAXMLU010000492.1:0-8832 GCA_964194255.1 uncultured bacterium | reverse complement strand
CCCCCGCCGCCGATGACGGCGGGTTCGGCCAGGCCTTCCATCACGAGCCGGCCCGGCCATCGGTCTGCGCAACGCTGCACCAGAGCCTCGAGCAGAACCTGGTCGGCCCGGGCGTCCACACCGAATACCTCGTCACCACCTTCGACACGGACCACGTCGGCATCCGAGGCGGCCGGGGCGGAGCCGAGCACCGCGTCACGGACGGCCCGTCCGACCTCGGCGAGCTCCCCGGCCAGCGCTTCACGATCACCCGCAGCGGCTGCCATTGAACGGAGCGTAGAGGTGGTCGACCCCCATTAGGTTGCACAGGTCCGGTGCATCGCCCTACAACGTGGAGATGTCCGACAGCCCGTGGAATGGAGACGCGTGCTCGCTGGTAGATGCCTTTCGGCGAGGCGAGCGATCCCCCATCGAGGAACTTGAGGTCACGCTCGCCGCCATCGAGCGCAGCCACCTCCGTGCGTTCGCCCATCTCGACCCGGATGGAGCGCGGGCCGCGGCCGAGACCGCCGATGTGTCACTGCCTTGGGGTGGGTTACCCGTCGGGATCAAGGAACTCGAACGGTCAAGGGATGGCCCTGCACCGAGGCGTCCCTCGTCTTTCAGGATCGGGTCGGCACCTATGACTCGACGATGGTCACGCGGCTGCGTTCGGCGGGGATCGTGCCGGTGGGCATGACCACCGCCAGCGAGTTCGGGGGCCTCAACGTGAGCGTGACCCGGCTGCACGGCGTCACCGGCAATGCCTGGGACCCCACCCGAACGGCCGGGGGCTCGTCCGGAGGGAGCGCCGCCGCAGTGGCCGGAGGATTGCTGCCTCTGTGCACCGGCGGGGACGGCGGGGGATCGATTCGCATCCCCGCCGCCTTGAATGGGTTGTTCGGAATGAAAGGCACGGCCGGACGTATCCCGCGCGGCCCTTTCACCGCCATTGCGCCTTTGACGGTGGTCGTCGGTTGCCTGGCTCGCTCGGTACGTGACGCGGCCCGCTACTACGACGTGTGCTCCGGATTCGACGGCCGCGATCCTTACAGCCTGCCGCGGGTCGACGGATGGGAGCGGGGACTGGGTTCGTACGAGCTGCGAGGCAAGACGGCCGCCATCGTCCCTGGTCTCGGCTCCGCGATCGTGAGGCCGGAGGTGGCGGCCACGGTCGTCGAGGCGGCCGAAACCCTCGCAGGCGATCTCGGCCTGCGCCTGGTCGATGTCGACCTTGACCTGCCCCCGCTCGGCGTGGAGTGGGCAATGGCCAACCTGGCTTCACTGCTCGTCGAGCTCGGCGATCGGTATCCCGAGTGCGAGGCCGACCTCACCCTCGAGATCCAGTTTGGGTTGAAGATGGCCAAGCAGATGTACACCCTCGAGATGGCGGCGAACGTCGAACGCAACCGCACGGCCGCCAATGAAGCGATGGCCGACGTCTTCGATCGGGTGGACCTGGTCTTCTGCGCCACCAATCCGGACGTCGCCTTCCCCGCCGACGTGACGCTCAACACTCGCGTCGGCGACCTGATCGTCGGCCCGGAGAACAACGGTGTTCTCACCATTCCCGCCAACATCACCGGCAATCCGGCGGCGTCCCTTCCGATCGGGTCGTTCGAGGGCCTCCCGGTGGGGATGCAAGTGATCGGCCGGCATCATGAGGACGCCCTGCTGCTCGACCTGGCCTTGGCCGTCGAGCGACTGCGCCCCTGGCCGCTCGTTGCGCCGGGTTCGCCGAGCTAGCCACTCGCGCTCTACGGTCCAGCGATGGATCGCGTCCGCATCGGAATCGTCGGCGTCGGCAACATCGCACAACTCAACGTCCGCGGCTACCTCTCCCACGATCGCTGCGACGTCGTCGCGCTCTGTGACCCCAGAGAAGACAAGGCTACGGCCATGGCTCGGGCATGGAACGTCCCGAAGGTGTACACGCAACTCGATCAACTGCTGGCCGACGACGAGATCGACGCGGTCGAAATCCTGACGCCGACGTTTATGCACCACGACCACGTCATCGCGGCCGCCCGAGCCGGCAAACACATCTCTTGCCAAAAGCCGATGGCCAATTCTGTCGCCGAGGCGAGGGCCATGATGGCCGCCGTACACGAGGCGGGCGTCGTGTTCCGCGTCACGGAGTGCGCATTCCACTACCCGCCCCTGCAAAAGGCCAAGGAATTAATCGTCTCGGGGGCCATAGGTACACCGACCATGGTGCGAATCAAGACGGTCGTCGGTAAGACCGACACGGACTTTCAATCCGGCTTGGAGCCGCAGGGCTATATCTGGCGCTTCAACGACCAAAGCCCGGGCGGGCACCTCTTCGATGACGTCGTGCACAAGTACGCGGCCGCATTGTGGCTGGTCGACACCGACATACGCAGTGTGCAGGCGGTGGTGCGTCAGGCGCCGCTGTTCTTCGAAGCGCCCACTGCCGCCTTGTGGGAGTACGACCGGGATGACCTGCTCGGGCTGATGGAGGTGACGTACGCCCCCAACATGTTCATCCGGAGCGGCTACTACGGGGCCGACGAGTTCTTCGAGATCCAGGGCTCCGCCGGGTTCGTGTGGGTGACCCGCTACACCGGCGAGATGCTCGATCTCCCTCCTGTCCTGCTGTACGGCGCCGACGGGACGACGACCGCGTTCTCCTCGGTGGACGCCGACTGGGCCAACAGCTTCCGCCGCTCGTCGGCGCACTTCATCGACTCGCTCTTGGCCGGCACCCAGCCCGATATGACCGGCGAGCAGGCCATCAAGGTTCTGCAGCTGTGCTTCGCCGTTTACCAGGCTTCCAACACCCGAGTCCCGGTCGAACCGGCCAGCATCGAGGGCGCCGTATCGCCGCCCTGGTGGCCGCCGTTCAAGCGAAGTTGACGACCAAGTCCGCCATATCTGTACAATTCGCCATAGAACGCCCGAGTGGAATGGATGCGTCCTTCCTGTACATGGAGACGCCCGATATGCATGCCCAAGTCATGGGCACCGTCGTGCTGGACCCGTCCACCCTGGGGGGCGTCTACTCGTTTGAACGATCAAACGGATGTTGGCCGAGCTCCACCTCCTGGCCCCGTTCCGGCGCCCCGAACACGCCCTTCAACGGCGCCATCACGCCCCACCGTTCGGTTGCCTTCGGCAGGGCATCACTCGAGGACATGAAGGTGATCAAGCAGGCCTTCGACACAACGGTCAACGATGTCGTCCTGGCGGCGTGCACTGCCTCCCTGCGCCGGTGGCCTCGAGCAAGATGCCTTGCCCGACAAACCGCTCGTGGCGTCCATCCCGGTATCCGTTCATTACCGAGGAAACAGAAACGAACCGGGCGTCAACAAGGTGTCGGCGATGTTCGTGGCCCTCCCCATCCAGATCGCCGACCCCGTCGACCAGCGGCTCGTGATCCGCGAAGAGACCAAGGGGGCAAAAGAGCTCCACAAGGCGCTCGGTGCCGAATTCCTGACCGGGCTGGCAGAATTCGCCCCGCCGCGGCTGATCAACCAGGCCAGTCGGCTCTATTCGCGGCTGAACCTGGCCGACCGGCACCGGCCGGTACACAGCCTGGTGATCTCCAACGTGCCGGGTCCCCCGATCCCGCGGTACTGCTCGGGGGCGAGAGTGGTCGCCCCCTACCCGATGGAGCTGATCCTGGAAGGCGCAGGGCTCAATATCACGGTACTTTCGAACATGGGCAACGTGGACTTCGGCGCGATTGCGTGTCTCGAGATGGTGCCCCGAATCTTCGATCTGGCCACCGGGTTCGCCGACGCAGTGGACGAGCTGCGCAAGGCGGCCGATGCCGCCGGCGCCGGCTAGGTGGCCGCACCCGTCGCCGCCCAGGCCGGGCAGGTGGTGTTCGTCTGTACCGGAAACGCCGCCCGCAGTGTAATGGCCGGCGTGCTCTTCGAGAAGCTCGCTCCTGACTGGGGCGTGACGTCGGTGGGAACCCACGTGATCGAGGGCCAGCCGGTGAGCTGGCGAACCCGGGACTCGCTCGCCGCCCTCGGCGTCTCCGTCGGCGGCCACCGAAGCCGTCAGCTACGGGACTCGGACCTGCTCGCCGCCGATCTGGTCGTCGGCCTCGCGCCCGAACACGTCGCCTATGTCCGCCGCTTCCATCCCGGCGCCGCCGCCCGCACGGCCACCCTCAAGCGGCTGGCCCGAGATCTTGGACCGACCGGCTTGACCGGGCTGGACGCGCTGGCCTTCGGAGAGGTGGCGCTCGGGGCATGGGAGGAGGTCGAGGATCCGGCCGGGGGCGACATCGACGTCTTTCACTCCTGCGCTGCCGAGATCCTCCGGCTGACGACTGTGCTGGTGGGGGTCCTGACGGGTCGTTAGTCCCTCCTGAGACAAAGATCAACGTCAGAGGCCTAGGAGAACGCGACGGTGAGCCCGATGCCCGGGTCTGACCCTCGCGATGGTGACGCGCGCGTCACGGAGCGATGTTCTGATTGAGGCGGAAGAGGTTGTCGGGGTCGTACCGACGCTTGAGCTCGACGAGGCGGTCGTAATTCGGTCCGTAGGCGGCGCGAACACGACTGGCATCGTCTTGGTCGAGGTAGTTCACATAGGCACCATCCGCCATGTGGGGTCGCAACGAGTCGAAGGTCTCACGAGCCCACCGGATCCCAGCGTCGGTGTCGGCCGGATCGATCCACTGCGAGATGATGATGCAGTTGTAGCCGGGCTGACGGTGAGGAAAGGCGGTCGCGGTTGGATCGACCCGGGTTACTGCGCCGTGGAAGTGCTCGAGGACCAAGAAGCACATCGTCGTGGGTGAGTTCTCGAACGCCTCGATCAACTTGGCCACGGCTTGGTCGCTGAGCGCAGTGAGGAACGCCGACTTCCAGTAGTTCATCGCCCCTCGCGGGAAGCCCTCATCAATCAAGGTGTTGATGACGGGGTAGGGCATCCGCTCGATGAGGTCCAGCGCCGGGGGACCGAACTGGCGGATCGGCTTCAGGTCATGTTCGGCTCGGGCTTCGTCCTCGCCGACATGGCAGACCGGCAGTCCCAGCAGCTTCCTTCCCGAGCCGTCGGGTGCATGTCTGAACGCGGCGAAGACCGTCAGGTCGTCGGGGACCGAGCCGGTGAAGTCTCGGTAGAAGCCGAGCACCTCCGGCGCTGCGTGGAGGGGATGTGCGGCGACGCCGCCGAGGACGGTCCGCAATGGGTAGGCCCGGTACTGCAACGACGTCACGACCCCGAAGTTGCCACCACCGCCGCGGATGGCCCAGAACAGGTCCGGCTCGCTTCGCTCGTTGGTGGTCACAATCTCGCCCGAGGCAAGGACCACCTCAGCCGAAGTCAGGTTGTCGACGGCCATGGCGTACTTCCCCATGAGCCATCCGACGCCCCCACCGAGGGTGAGGCCGGCGATGCCGGTGGTCGAGATGACCCCCCCGGTGGTGGCTAGGCCATGAACGTGCGCCGCTTGGTTCAGCTCGGCCCATGTCGCACCGCCCCCGGCTGTGATCGTTGGCGCTTGCGGCTCTACAAGCGTGTTCTTCATCGGCGACAGGTCGATCATCACGCCGCCGTCGGTCACCGCCTTGCCCGCGACATTGTGGCCACCGCCACGGACAGAGATCTCGAGTCGAGACTCCCGTCCCAGATGCACGGCGGCGGCGACATCGGTGGCAGTCGAGCAGCGAGCAATCAGCGCGGGCCGCTTGTCGACCAGGCCGTTGTGAACCGAACGGACTTCGTCAAAGTCGGCATCGTCGCCTGTGACGACACGCCCCGCGAACCCCGCCCGAAACTTCTCGACCCGGTCGCCGGTTAGAGCATCCATACAATCACCCCTTGTCCTGTTTGTCGCGGCGTTCTGCGGACGCAAACTGACGTACGGCAGGCGCCGCCGGACTCCATGCCATCCACGAATCGAAAGCTCGAACAAGTTCTCGCCGTCCGTCCAAGCGCACACCGCCGGCTCGAACAGCGTCGACCAGGGGAACCCGGCCGGCGTACACCTGATAGAGCGCCGCGACGTCTCCTTGTACCCACACGTCGACCTCGAAGCCAGGATCCTCCGGACACACGGACGCCTCGCCGTGGTCGAGGATCAGCCAGTAGATGACCCGACGGGGGCCGGCGATATCGAAGCGCACGACGATTCGCCGGTCGGGGAGGCGTTCGTGGTGGATGCGACGGCGAATCCACCAAAGAAGAAGGTGTGGGTCGAGCTCGGTCGGCTCTGGTTCACGGAACATCCACTCGGCGCCCCACGCGCCCATCGCTGCGATCACGGTGCCCAGTCCCTCGCCGGCCGAGGTGAGTCGATAGGCCTGGGATCGACCGTCCTGTCCGACCTCACGCTCTACGAGCTCCAAACGCTCGAGATTCCTCAGCCGGCCAAGCAGCAAGGTCCGATTTATGCCGGGGAGACCACGCTGGATCTCGTTGAATCCCGTCGCCCCGTCGAGCAGCTCTCGCAGGATCATCGGCAGCCAACGCTCCCCGAGGATCGCGGCTGCCCTGGCCACCGGGCAGTACTGGTTGTAGGACTGCACGGCGTCAGTATCCCATGGTGTGATTTGGCGGGGCAGTCCAATGTTTGTACTAGGAGGCTCGGGTCGGGTTCCTTACCGTTTCCTGGCAGGGGCCACTTGGTCTCAGCCAGCTCAACGAACGGGAGGCAGCATGAGCGGTTCGACAACCGTCACCCAGACCGGCCAGCGGACGAAACGGTCGAACGGCCGGAGGGTTTGGCTCGCGATCGGGATCATGTCCGTGGCGTTCAACCTCCTGATGGCCGCCCGATCAACGGGGGACGCCACGTATTTCAACCTCGGCCTGGCCGCGGTCTGGGCTGGCCTCACCGCCTGGTGGGACGCTTATCAGGCTCGCCGTCAAGCCCGGAGCTCGATTTCATCCTGACCCTCGACCTGGCTCGGTCGCCTCGACCGCTGTGACGCCGGGGGACTTGCGAGCGGAGGCCAAAACGGAGCGGTGACCGAGGCCGAGATGGCCGAAGCTGGGTGGGTGTGCTCATCGAATTTGGCCCCACCTTGGTGGCCGTTCGAGGGGTCCATCAGGAAGGCGTCGGCTCACCGGAGCGTGGTGCATGGCGCGAAGGTCGAAGGTGGAGTTGTTCGAGCAGATCCGCAAGGCGCATGAGCGCGAGGAGCCGTCGATCCGGGCGTCTGCGGAGCGGTTCCATGTGCGTCGTCGTGATGTGCGCCAGGCGCTGTCGGCGGCGGTGCCGCTGGCGCGCAAGCCGGTGGTGCGGGTCGCACCGCTGCTGGGCCCGTGGAGCGCGACGATCAGCGGTTGGCAGGAAGCGGATAGGGCTGCCCAGTCGCCCATTACCGGCCTCATGTGCGCATAAAGATCAGGATTGCACTACTCGCTGGCTCTGTCCTTTCGCCCCTCCACGCCCTCGACGTGGTGCTCCAGGGCAGGGCGACAACCCGTGCCAGACGGGCGGCCTCATCGCATGGGTAGTTCAAGCGGCTCGTCCACGCCGATGCCGGACTCACCGAACAGGCCGATGGCCGTGAACGTGTCCTGCTCGGCGTCAAAGCCATGCGACGGGTGGTACCCACCGGGCTACCACGCCGTTGCGGATACGGCGGACGTGGCCCGGCGCCCCTCGGCGCGATGGTCGAATCCTGCGACAAGATCACCTGCCGCTGTTTCGCTGACGGCAACGATGTATCGAAGGGTATCCACACGACGGAATGTCTTTTGTGAGTCGCGCCATGGCGCCTGGGGGGTGTAGTGCTCGGTAACGACTTGCACCCGGTGCGACCTGCAGGACTGTTGAACCCTGGCCCGAGCACCGCCACCAGGGCGCTCGCTATTGCATCGAGCCCGTTCACTTCGCCGAGCGTAGAAGACACGGGTCGGCGACAAGTACCCGAGCGTGCCAGTGGCTCTATGCCCGTCCGACGACCGCCCATGCCCGCGCGGTGAGTGCAAATGGCCCGCTGGGCGAACCGAGTCGGCGGTGAAACACGCTGCGCAGCTGCTCGCGTGGACCCTCGTCGAGCGAGGCGCAGTAGGCGCCCGATGGAGCGACGCCCGCGGCGAACGGACCCCACAGGTCGTCGAAGTCCGTGTAGGTCGCGGACACAACGAGCTCGTTAACGTCGACACTCTCCAAGCCGGCGTCGGTCCACAGAGAGGCCAACTCTCCCGGCGAGCAGTAGCGCATGCGCGTGCCTTCGTCCAGCCCGGCCGCCTGGTCGGGCTCGACCTCGATGGCGGCGTCCCAGAACGCGCGCAGCAGGGTCATCTCGCCGGCATAGTCCCACACACAGGCCGCCACCGCCCCACCGGGCCGGGCCACGCGCTGCATCTCACGCACGCCGGCCCCGGCGTCGCTCAGGAAGTTGACGACGAGCTGGGACAGGACAGCATCGAACGTGTTGTCATCGAAGGGCAGCGCCTCGCCGCTCCCCATGCGCACGTCTGCGTCCACCGCGCGCGCCCGACACGCCTCAACGTAGGGTTCGGACGGGTCTACGGCGGCGACGAGCCGGCCGCCTACGACCCGCGCCAGCTCGACCGTCAACGCACCAGGCCCGCAGCCGACATCCAAAACCCGCTGCTCGCGGGCGATGCAGGCCCGTTCGATCAAAGCGTTGGCCAGCGCGCTGCCATAACGGCCGACGTGGCGGTCATAAGCATCGGGCGAGGTACGGAAGCTGGTGACGTCATCGACCGGCATACGCCTGACCCTACGGCGCCAGGCGGTCGCCGTGAAATTGAGATATCGCACTCGGCCGACGCCTGATCGGGGTCGGCGGGGACGTGGCCGCAAACCGACGCGTTGAGGCTGCGTTCGTCGAGCTCGCCCGAGTCGCATGAGGGACCGGTGATCCTGACGTCGGCGCGGCACTCGACGGCCCA
>CAXMLU010000491.1:0-3378 GCA_964194255.1 uncultured bacterium | reverse complement strand
CCGCCTCGTCGAGCTCGGCGAGAGGGACCACTTTGTTGACCAGGCCCATGGCCGCCGCGTCGGCAGCCGACACGTCGTCGCCGAAGAACATCAGCTCCTTGGCCTTCTGCATCCCGATGATGCGGGGCAGCAGATAGGCCCCGCCCGCGTCAGGGATGATCCCGCGGCGGATGAAGACCTCGATGAAGCGGGCCTCCTCGGCCATGATGACCAGGTCGCAGGCCAGCACCAGGTTGGCTCCGCCGCCGGCGGCGGTGCCGTTCAGGGCGCAGACGACGGGCTTTTCGCAGTCAAGGATGCTGGAAACCAGACGGCCCCAGCCCCGCCGGATCATGCGGGCGCCTTCGCCGACCACACGGTCGGGTGCCCCCTCCGGACGGGTCGCCCCTGACGGCGGCAGCCCGCTGCGCAGGTCGGCGCCCGTGCAGAAACCTTTGCCGGTGCCCGTGATCAGCACGGCCCGCACCCCGAGATCGGCCGATATCTTTTCGAACAGATCGCCGATGCGGTCCCGCATGGCCCACGTCAGCGCGTTGTGGGCCTCCGGCCGGTTGAGCGTGATGCGGGCCACGCCCGCGTCGACCTCGTAGCGGACCAGTTCCTCGACGGTGGGTTCCTCGCTCATAGTGCTCCTGTCAGGATCAGCGGGTGACGATCAGGGCGTCCAGGGCGACGGCGCCCTGGCCTCGTGGCCGCACGACGAGGGGGTTGATGTCCAGCTCGGACAGCGAGCCGGCCAGATCGACGGCCAGGCGTTGCACCCGGATCAGCACGTCGGCCAGCGCGGCCCGGTCCGCGGGCGGCCGGCCGCGGACACCGTCGAGTAGGGCCGAGCCTTTGAGCTCGGTCATCATGCGCACCGCTTCGTCCCGGCCGAAGGGTGGCACGCGGAAGGTCACGTCCTTGAGTATCTCGACGAACACGCCGCCGAGGCCGAACATCACTGTCGGCCCGAAGAGCGGGTCCTGAGCCACGCCGACGACCGTCTCGACGCCACCGCTCACCTGTTCGCAGACGAGCACGCCCTCGACACGCGCCGAAGGACTGGCGGCGGCGGCCCGATCGAGCAACTCCCGGTACGCCGACCGGGCCGCGGCCGCGGTCGGCACGTCCACCTCCACCAGTCCCAGATCGGATTTGTGGAGCAGGTCGGGCGACGACACCTTCATGACGACCGGATACCCGATGTCGGCAGCGGCTCTGGCCGCCTCCGCCGCCGACCCGACCAAAATGTCGCGGGTCACCGGAATGCCGTAGGCGGAGAGGACGGCCTTCGCCTCCCGCTCGCTGAGCGAGTCGCCCGGAGACGAGGCGGCCAGCAGGGCCCGGGCCGGGCCGGCCGCGGCGGAGGGCCGCACCACGGCCTTGGCGAACGGCGAACGGTAGCGGTCCCGGAATCGGTAGTAGTCGAGATAGGCGTGGACGGCGCCAACGCAATTGGCAAACGTGCGGAAGACGGCGACCCGCGACGACGACAAGAGGATGTTCTTGTACGCGACGTCGTCCTCCACCGGCGAGCCCCAGATGACACAGATGGGCTTGTCCGTGGTCTCGGCCACATCGATGAGATCCTTGGCCAGCCGTTTGCTCATCGACGGCAGCGCGCCGGTGATCGGGCAGATCAGCAGGTCGACATTGGGGTCGGCCATGAGACAATCGAGGATCTTGCGGCCCCGCCAATCGGCCGACGGCGCCCCGCCGTTGTCGACGGGGTTCGAGACCCGAAGATAGGAGGGGATCCACTCGTGCAGCTGGCGCTGGGTTTCGGCTTCGAGCGCAGCTAGGCGGAGTCCGGCTGCCGCCGCCATGTCGGCCATGTGAGCGCCCGTTCCCCCGGAGATGGCGTAGATGCAGATGCCGTCGCCGTTCGGCGGCTTGGCTCGGGCCAGCATGGCCGAGGTGTCGAGCAGCTCGTCGAGTCCATCCACGCGCGTCACGCCGAACTGGCGGAACACCGCACCGGTGACCGCATCTGACCCGGTCAGGTGCCCCGTGTGGGCCTTGGCCATCGAGGCCCCCTCGTCGGTGCGACCCACCTTCACCACGACCATCGGCACCCCGGCGCGGGCGGCATGGTCGGCAGCCAGCATCAGGGTGCGGCCGTCCTTGAAGCCCTCCACGTAGGCGGCGATCACCCCGACCTCGTCGCGGTCGGCGAACCAGCGGGCGAAGTCGGCGAACTCGAGATCCACTTCGTTGCCGGTCGGGGCCCAGTGGGAGAGGGCGATCCCGAGCTCCTGGCCCTGGAAGATGGGCCGCCCCTGGTGGCCGCTCTGGGTGATGAGGGCGATCCGCGGTCCGGCCAGGTCCGCACGGAACGTCTCGAACGCGTTGAGGTTGGTGTTCGGTCCGAGCAGGTGAATCTCGCTGGCGTGCACCATCTCCTCGAGCCGGGCCTGGAGCTTCTCGCCTTCGGCGCCGATCTCGGCGAAGCCGGCCGCGAAGATGACGGCGAAGCGAGCCTTCTTCGCGATGGCCGCTTCCAGCGCCTCGAGGGGTTCGCCGGTGAGGATGACGGCCAGGTCGATCTCGGCGGGCACGTCGAGGATGGAGCGGGAGCAAGGGAGACCGTCGACGTCATCCCGGTTGGGGTTGACGGGGTACAGAGTGGCCCCCGCCGCTTCGGCCCAGGCCCGCAGCTTCTTGGTCATCGCCGTATTTGGCCGCAGGGGCGTGTCCGACGCGCCGATGACGGCGACCGTACGCGGGGAGAAAAAGGAGTCGAGGTCGACGTCACGGAGGCGGACGGGACGGCCGGTGATGTCGACCCGAGCGGGGCGTTCAGGCATACCTGACTATCATGTCAGTTTTCTATCCGAGCTCCGTGGGGTGGCTGCATGCAAATCAGGGAAGCCGTCATCGTCGACACCGTGCGCACGCCGATAGGCAAGCGCAAGGGAGCGCTGGCCGGATGGCATCCGACTGATCTGCTGGCGTTCGCGTTGAACGGCTTGGTCGAGCGCACGGGCGTCGATCCCGGGATGATCGATGACGTGGTGGGCGGCTGCGTGACGCAATCGGGCGAGCAGTCGACCAACGTGACCCGCAACGCGTGGGTGGCCGGCGGCCTCCCGTGGCACGTCCCGGGGACGACCGTGGACCGCCAGTGCGGGTCGTCGCAGCAGGCCATGCATTTCGTCGCCCAGGGGGTCATGGCCGGCGCCTACGACCTGGCCGTGGCGTGCGGCGTGGAGTCGATGACGCGGGCACCGATGGCGTCGAACTCCAAAGGGGGAAAGGGTCCGTTCAGCGCCGATTTCCTGCGGGTCTGTCAAGGTCAGCTCAAGACCCAGTTCGAGGTCTCGCAGATCCTGGCCGAGAAATGGAAGATCAGCCGGGAGGACATGGACGCCTTCGCGGTCGAAAGTCACCGGCGGG
>CAXMLU010000490.1:0-5405 GCA_964194255.1 uncultured bacterium | reverse complement strand
CGGTGGGGCGGCCTCCTCCGCATGGCGGGACGCCAACCCCGCCGCGGCCGTGCCGGCGACTATGCTGCAAAAACCGCCAAGGAACTTCCCAGTGAGGAGAGGCGCGTGCCGGCCACCGTGGTCGTCGGGACCCAGTGGGGCGACGAGGGCAAAGGCAAACTGACCGATCTCCTGGCCAAGGAGATGCACCTCGTTGTTCGCTATCAGGGCGGCCACAACGCGGGTCACACCCTCGTGGTCGACGGCGAACGGTTCGCCTTGCAGCTCATCCCGAGCGGCGTCCTGTACGACCACATCACACCCGTGATCGGCAACGGCGTGGTGGTCGACCCGAGGATCCTGCTCAGCGAGATGGATGGTCTCGAACGACGTGGTGTCGACTGCAGTCGGCTCCGGATCAGCGGCAACGCTCACCTGATCATGCCGTACCACCAGGAGCTCGACCGCGCCACGGAGCGCCACCTGGGCAAGAACAAGCTCGGCACCACCAAGTCGGGGATCGGCCCGGCCTACGCCGACAAGGCGGCGCGCATCGGCCTGCGCGTGCAGGACCTCCTCGACCCCAAGATCTTCCGCCAGAAGCTCGACGTGGTCCTCAAGGAAAAGAACGCGATTCTGGCCAAGGTCTACAACCGCCTTCCTCTGTCCGGCGAGGACATGGCTGCGACCTATCTGAACGACTACGCCCCCCGGGTGGCGCCGCTGATCGCGGACTGTGTGGGCCTCGTCCACGAGGCCCTTGACGCCGGACACCACGTCCTGTTGGAGGGGGCCCAGGCCACCTTCCTTGACCTCGACCACGGCACGTACCCGTTCGTGACGTCGTCCAATCCGGTGGCCGGGGGCGCGTGCACGGGGGCGGGTATCGGACCCAGGGAGATCGACCGGGTCATCGGCATCGCCAAGGCGTACGTGACACGGGTCGGGGCGGGGCCTTTCCCGACGGAGCTCACCGACGGCCGCGGCGATGAGTTGGTCGAACGCGGCCACGAATTCGGGACGAACACGGGCCGGCGCCGACGCACCGGATGGTTCGACGCGGTGATGATGCGCCAAGCGGTCCGGCTCAACTCTCTGAGCGAGGTGGCGCTCACCAAGCTCGACGTGCTGGACACCTTCGAGACCCTGAAGGTCTGCGTCGCATACGAAGCCGATGGTGAGGTCCACCGCCACATGCCGTATCACCAGTCCGTGCTGCACAAGGTCACGCCCGTATACGAGGAGCTCCCGGGTTGGCGCTGCGACCTGTCCGAGGCGACGGAGCTGCACCACCTGCCCGCCGCCGCTCAGGAGTACGTGGCGTTTCTGGCGGATCAGGCCGGCGTTCCCATCCGCCTGGTCGGCGTCGGCCCCGGGCGCGAACAGTTCGTCCGCTTCGCCGCATGAGGGTCTGCGTCGTCGGCTCCGGTGGCCGCGAGCACGCCCTCGCCTCGGTCCTGGCGCGCGACGCGGAGGTGGTGGTCACGCCGGGAAATACGGGGATGATGGGCTTGGAAATGACGGACCAGCCTGCCGAGCAACTGGCGGCCGACCTCTTCGTCATCGGGCCCGAAGACCCTTTGGTAAAGGGTCTGGCCGATCGCCTCCGCGGTCAGGGCAAGTTGGTGTTCGGTCCCGGCGCGGACGGGGCCAGGCTGGAGGGTTCGAAGGCCTGGATGAAAGAGGTGTTGGCTGACGCGGGTGTGCCCACGGCCGCATTTGCCTGCTTCGGTCCCGGTGAGCTGGCGCCGGCCGAAACCTACCTGCGGGAGCACCCCGGACCCTATGTGGTCAAGACCGATGGTCTGGCGGCGGGCAAGGGGGTGCTCGTCACGACCGACCTGGACGAGGCGATCGACGATCTCCGAGCCAAGCTGGCGGGGACGTCATTCGGGGAGGCCGGTCGCCGGGTGGTGATTGAGCAGGGACTTGACGGCCCTGAGGTGTCCCTCCTCGCCGTCTGCGACGGCACCCGTGCCGTTCCCCTCGCGCTGGCCCAGGACCACAAGCGAGTGGGCGATGGTGACACCGGTCCGAACACGGGGGGGATGGGCGCGTATTCGCCGGTCCCGTTCGTGGACGAAGGGTTAGCCGGCGACATCATTAAGACGGCGGTCGAACCAACACTGGCGGCGCTGCGCCAGCGAGGGATCGACTACCGGGGCGTGCTCTACGCCGGACTTATGCTCCCTGCTGACGGTCCTCGGGTGCTCGAGTACAACGTGCGCTTCGGGGATCCGGAAGCCCAGGTCGTGCTGCCCCGCTTGTCATCCAGCCTGACCGAACTGTTGGCCGGTGCCGCGGCGGGCCGGCTCGATGCCGAACCCCGCTTCTGCGCCGACGCGGCGGTGTGCGTGGTGGCCGCCTCGGGGGGCTACCCGGTGTCGGTCTCCCGGACCGGCGTGGCGATCCACGGTCTCGACGAGGCGGCCTCGATACCCGGGGTGGCGGTGTTCCACGCTGCCACCCTCGTCGATGGCCAAGGTCGCACGGTCACGACCGGCGGCCGGGTGCTGGGCGTCACCGGCCGGGGAAAGGACGTAGCGACGGCGAGGGCCCTGGCCTACGAGGCGATCGCCCACATAGGGTTCGAGGGGATGCAGTATCGGACGGACATCGCCGCATCCGCCTGCGAGGGAGTCAGCCGGTGAAGGTCGCTGTTCTCATGGGCTCGGCCAGCGACACGTCCAAGATGGCCCCGGCCGCCGACACCCTGTCCGAGTTCGGGGTCGAGGTGACCACCCACGTGATGTCCGCGCACCGGACGCCCGACGCCGTCGCCGCCTTTGCCTCCACCGCCCGGGAGCAGGGGTACGGGGCCATCATCTGCGGAGCCGGCATGGCCGCCCACCTGGCCGGCGCGGTTTGCGCCCACACCACCCTGCCGGTGATCGGTGTGCCGTTGTCGGGCAGTGCCCTGTCCGGCGTCGACGCCCTGTATTCCACCGTGCAGATGCCCCGGGGCCTTCCGGTCGCCACGGTTGCTATCGACGGGGCCGTCAATGCCGCCGTGCTGGCGGTCGAGATCCTGGCCGTCACCGACCCTGACCTGGCCGAGAGGTTGGCCCAGTACCGGAAGGCCTGGCGCCCGGGATGACCCGGCTAGCGGTTGTTGGCCCGTACGCCGCTCAGCGTCAGGGCGCAGGGGATACAGACGGCCGGACGCTTCTCGCCGCGGGGCCACACCAGGCACTCGGGGCAGAATCCCCGCCGGCAGGCCCGGCACAACGTCGCCGCCTTTTCGAACGGATGCCGAGCACAGCCCACGAAGACCTGCTCGAGCGTTTTCTTCCCCTTGCGCAGGCCGCCGATCACTCCCATGCGGCTTTCTATCGGCAGCTGGGGAGGGCCACTTGATTCCTCGGTACGCACTTCCCGAGATGGCCGAACTGTTCAGCGATGTCACGCGCTTCGGGATCTGGCTCGATGTCGAGGTCCTGGCGGTGGAGGGGTGGGCGGCGGTCGGCGTGATCCCGAGGGAAGACGCGCGGGCGGTGCGGGACCGGGCCCCGGAGATCACCCCGGCGCTGGTCGACGCCATCGCCGAGCGGGAGCGGGTGACGGATCACGATGTGGCCGCGTTCGTCGATGTGATCCAGGCCGCCATTGGCCCTCCGGCCGGCAGCTGGGTGCACTACGGCCTGACGTCGTCCGATGTGGTCGACACGGCTCTGTGCCTCACGCTGACTCGCGCCGCTGACCTCCTGCTGGGGGCCAGCCGGGCGTTGGTGGCGACCCTGAAATCCCGGGCGCTCGAGCACCGGGCCACGCCCATGGCCGGGCGGACCCATGGCATCCATGCCGAGCCGACCACCTTCGGGGTGAAGCTGGCGTTGTGGTGCCTGCAGGCCGACCGCGACCGTCGCCGTCTCGAGGTGGCGCGGGACACCATCACGGTCGGGAAGCTTTCCGGCGCGGTCGGGACGTATTCGAACATCGACCCGCGCGTCGAGGCTCACGTGTGCGACGCCCTGGGGCTGCGGGCGGTGCCGGCGACCCAGGTCATCGCCCGCGATCGTCACGCCGAGTACCTGTGGGCGTGCGCGTCGGTCGGTGCCAGCGTCGAGGCGTTCGCCACCGAGATCCGCCACCTCCAGCGCACGGAGGTCCGCGAAGTGGAAGAGCCGTTCCGCGCCGGCCAGAAGGGCAGTTCGGCCATGCCCCACAAGCGAAATCCGATCAAGGCCGAACAGCTGACCGGGATGGCCCGCGTGCTGCGGGGCTATCTCGGGGCTGGGCTTGAGGACGTCGCTCTCTGGCACGAGCGCGACATCTCCCACAGCTCCGTGGAACGGATCATCCTTCCCGACGCCAGTCTTCTGGCCTACTACGTGCTCGTGCAGATGCGGGCGCTGGCCGAGGGCATGGTGGTCTACCCGGACCGCATGCTGGAGAACCTCGAGAGTTCGTACGGGCTGGTCTTCAGTCAGCCCGTCCTCTTGGGCCTGGTGGCGTCCGGGTTGCCGCGTGACGCCGCCTACCGCATCGTGCAGCGCAACGCCATGGCCGCGTGGGAGGAACGCAAGCCGTTCCGGACGCTGTTGGAAGCGGATCCGGACGTGACGGTGTCACCTGAAGTTCTGGACGAGGCCTTCAGCTTGGAGCGCTCCCTCCGGCATACCGACCGCATCTTCGACGCTCTCGAGGAGGTTCCTGGATGACCCTCGCTCCCGTGTACTCGGGCAAAGTGCGAGACCTGTATGACGCCGGCGACGATCGGCTGTTGTTTGTGACGTCCGATCGGATATCTGCTTTCGACGTGGTGATGGCCGAGCCGATCCCCGACAAGGGACGCGTGCTGACGGCCATGACCGCGTTCTGGTTGAAGCAGATGGAGGACATCGCCCGCAGCCATCTCATCAGTACCGATGTCGCCGATCTCCCCGATCTGCCCGATGGGGCCGCGGCCGAGGACCTGGCCGGAAGGGTCATGTTGGTCAGGCGGGCCGACATGCTGGCCATCGAATGCATCGTTCGGGGCTACCTGTCCGGCTCGGCATGGAAGGAGTACCGTCAATCGGGAACGGTGCACGGCACCCGCCTGCCGGCTGGCTTGCGGGAATCGGAGCAACTTCCCGAGGCTGTCTTCACGCCGTCGACGAAGGCGACCGAGGGCCACGATCTCAACATCGGCTTCGACCAGGCCTGTGACCTGGTCGGCGCGGAGGCGGCCAAGTTGGCCCGCGATCTGTCGCTGGCCGTCTACCGACGAGGTGCGGATTGGGCCGCCGAGCGGGGAATCGTCATCGCCGACACCAAATTCGAGCTCGGGTTCATCGACGGCGAACTGGCGCTGTGCGATGAAGTCCTCACGCCCGACTCCTCGAGGTTCTGGCCCGCCGACGAGTGGAGCCCTGGCGCGGCGCCGCCTTCATACGACAAACAGCCGGTGCGGGACTGGCTGGAAGCGACCGGCTGGGACAAGT
>CAXMLU010000489.1:0-6020 GCA_964194255.1 uncultured bacterium | reverse complement strand
CCAGCCAGTAACCGTTGCCGGTTGGCGTGGCCGCCATACCGACGATGGGCTTGTTGAGCGGGGAGCCGCCGTGGCTGCCGAGGAACGGCGCACCGAAGGCGAATATGCCACCGTCTGACGCCACCAGCCAGTACCCGCCGGCCGGATTAGCCGCCATGCCGACGATCGACTGGTTGAGCTGGATTGCTCCGGTCGAGCTGGCGAACTTGCCATTGCCATACGTGAAGATGCCGCCATCAGAGGCCACCAGGTAGTAGCCGCCGCCGTCAGGGGTGAGCGTCATGCCCACCACCGGCTTGTTGAGACCCGCCGTGTGAGCCCTGGGATACGGCCCTAGGCCCGTAGGTGAAGATGCCGCCAATCCGAGGCGACCAGGTAGTAGCTGGATCCGCACGCGGCTATGCCGTTGATCGGCTTGTTGAGCGGCGACCCGCCGTGTGAACCCTGGAATACCGCCGGTGGGCCGTAGCTGAAGATGCCGCCGTCGGTCGCGTCCAGGTAATAGCCCTCGGCCAGCGTGGGCGGACCGTGGGTGCGCCCGGAGCCCAGGTGACGCCGGCGGTGCTGCTGGAGTGGACTTTGCCCCTCGCATTTTTGAAGGTGGCGGTCACGTAGTCGGTGCCCGACCGTGGTCGAGTTGAGGACGAACACAGCACTGCCCGAGCAGTCGGAGAACACCGTCGAGGTGGCGCCGTTTGGGCGCGGCCTGCGGGTTGAGACTCGCGGGCTTGGTGTTGGTGACGGTAAAGGTCACCCCCACACCGCCCACCGGAATGCTCGACTGGGCACTGATGCTGGCCACGATCTGGCGAGGCTGCCCGGTGCCCTGGGTGACCGTCGAGGGCTGGATCGACGCCGGACGCCGCACCCGTGCACGGCAGGTTGTCTGGGTTGAACGACTGCGCGAGTGTATTGTTCAGGACCAGCTGGTGACGGCCGGTCGGGCCCGTGAACAAGTTGTCCTCGCCGTCGTAGATCACCAGACCGCTGTTGGCCCCGCTGGTCGGCCGGGCGTAGGCCTCGATGGGCCGGTCACGTTGTTGACGTTCGTTCCCCGTACCGCGACGCACCAGGCGCCAACGAAGCCGGTGAAGATGTTGGCGTCGCCGATCTGTGCGTTCGGATCCTGCGCCGCACCGTGTAGCCGGTGGTCAGCTGGCTGGCTTCGATGCTGGTGATCGGGCCGTCGGCTAACTGCGGTCCGGGATGTTGGTCGTGATCGGAAACAGGAACTTGCTGTAGTCGGGTTGGGTACCGTCACCCGGTTTGCAGAAGTCAGCGTCGTAGATGACCGCCTTTGCCGGTCTGCAAGAACGCGTTGAGATCAGGCATGGCCTTCAGGTAAGCGGTCGTGTTGCCGATGCTGCACACCTCGAAGCCGATGAGCGTGTCGAAGGCGAGGAACGGGTTGGTCGCGGCCGCATCGAGATCCGACAAAAGGATCGCTGATGTGGTACACGGTGTTGGCCGCGGCGAACTTGCTCTTGTAGTCCGCGGCGTTCGCCCCCGTTGCCGTGAGGTTCGGCGTGATGAGGTTGCCACCGGAGTTCACTCCGCCGGTCAAGTTGTCGTAGAAATAGCCGACGTTGACACTGTTGACGCTGCTGACCGTCCGGCCGGCCGCGCTCGCGCCCGCCGGCGCTAGAGCGAGGGGCGCGGCGAGTGTGACTACACCCACGACGCCGGCAAGCACCCTCTTGACATGCGTCGGTCTCACTCTTCGCTCCGATCGTTCCTGCGCCCGGCCCGGTGCCGGGCTGAAATGCGCACGCACGCAGCGGCATACCGTGGTGATCCCTATCGGCGGTCGTCCGGAGCGCAACGGTCGGGCCCGATCGTTGCGCCATGTACGCTCGCGGAGTGCGAGCACCTCGCCTCGGGTCCGCGGCGTGACCTGGGCCGGACGACCTACTTGATCGGCGAGTGCCCGACGTGTGGCGGACGTCTCGTGTACGACCCCGGCTCCGCCGGTCTGGCGTGTACGTCGTGTGAAGCGAAGGTGGCTTTCACGCGAACGCCGGGTGAGGTGTCTCGCGTCGCCTTCGATCCGGCGGCGGCAGATCCCGGTCGCACGGAGATCGCCGTCGCCGAGTGCGCGAGCTGCGGCGCGGCCATGCAACTGAGCAGCAACGTTGTGGCTGGCCGGTGCCCGTATTGCAAGACGCCCTTCGTCGACGAGCGACGATCGACACAGGCCATACCTCCCCACGGGATCGTCCCGCTGCAGATCACGGCCGAGCAGGCAGGTTCTTCATTCCGTGACTGGGCCGGGCACAGCTGGTTTGCGCCAAAGGACTTCCGAAAGCAAGCTGCCAACCCGGATCTCGTCAGCAACTTCTTTCCTGTGTGGACCTTCGATCTCGTGACCTCGACGGCCTACCGCGGCGAGCGCGGTGAGGACGTCACCACGTGGCAGACGGTAACGAGCACGAACGCGGATGGCTCGAGCTCGACGTCACAGGTCGCCACCACAACGATCGTGTGGCATAAGACCGACGGACAGGTGAACAACCGGTTCGCGGACGTCGTCGCTAGCGGCGGATGGCCGCTGGAGACCAACATGGAGTCCCTTTCGCCCTGGAAGCTCGATCAGGTCGTGTCGTACCAGGACGAATATCTGCTCGGGAGCGTGGCCCGAACCTACACAGTTGACGTGGCCGGCGGTCTCGGTGAGGCCAAGACCGCGGTCGCCCCGGCGATCGAGCGGGCGGTGAAGGACGACATCGGGGGCAACCATCAGCGCATCGACAACCTGGAGTCGAGCTATTCCGGTGTCACCTTCCGTCATCTGCTGCTACCGCTGTGGGCCGGCGCCTACCAATCGGGCGGGAAGGTGTTCCCGGTGTTGGTGAACGGCCAGTCGGGCAAGGTGGTCGGCCAGCGGCCATACAGCGCGATCAAGGTCGCGCTAACGGTCGCGTTAGCGGTCCTCATCGTCATTGCCCTGATCTTGCTCTTGTCGCGCTGAGGCCAGCCGACCTCGTCGACCTGACCGAGCCTGGAACGCTCCGGAGTGATGGGTCGGGTTGGCGACGAACCAGATTCTTCCTCGTGCTGCCGCTGCTGCGCCCTCGCACGATAGGAGGCGACACCGGGGCGTGTCTCGCCGTGCTGCCCCGGGATTCGTACGATGGCGCGCGACCGGGAGGTTCACAAGGTGCCGACCTATGTTGCTTTGCTCCGAGGCATCAACGTTGGCGGGAACAAAATGGTGCCGATGGCGGAGCTGAGCGCCCTGTTCGAGGCGCTCGACTGTACTGACGTGCGTACATACATCCAGAGCGGCAACGTCATCTTCACGAGTCGGACACCACTGACGACGAAGAAAGTCGAGGCGGCCATCGTCGACACCTTCGGCATCGACGTCACCGTGATGCTCCGCACTGCAGCCGCGCTCGAGAAGGTAATAAGGGCCAACCCGTTCCCCCGTGAGGATCCGTCCAAGCTCCACGTCGGGTTCATGGGACGCAAACCGTCCGCGGGCGCAGTGGCCCAACTTGACCAGGATCGCTTCCTTCCCGAGCAGTTCGTCATCCGGGGAACGGAGCTCTACGTTCACCTCCCGAATGGCGTGGGCCAGGCCAAACTCCTCGACTACCTGGGCCGTCAGCTGCGCATACCGACCACTGTGCGCAACTGGAAGACGGTAACCAAGCTGGTCGAGCTCGCTCGCTAAAAGTCGGGGAGCTGCCGGGCCCGGGCGAGGGCGGCGCCGAGGTAGCGGAAGGTCCACTCCTCCGCCAGAGTGCGGTTGTCACAGAACACCATCGGAATCTGCGGATAGCGCACCTGGAGGGCGCCGAGGAGGTCGGCGACGAAGCCGGGGGAGACGTGGGCCAGTTTGAAGATCGCCGCGTAACGGTCCTCGACCACCAGCGCAGCTCGTTCGACGGTGGCAAGCTCGGCGACGGCGTAGGCGAGGCTGCCGTCGACGAGGGTCTTGGCCAGGTCGGCAAGGGCCTTGCGTTCGACGACGGCGACGATGTCGTCGTTGTGCTCGATGCCGTAGTCGCCCGCGGGCAGAGCTCGGCGATAAGTCGTGGCGTGTTGGCTGGCGAAGCGATACGGATAACGCTCGCGGGTATCCACAACGATCATCACCTCGTCGATCCCTGATGCCCGGCGGGCGGGGACTCGCACCGTCGGGCGGGACCGTCGGGTCGTGGCAGGTGTCTGCCAGAAAATGCCCTCGCGGCCCTTGATAGTGGTGAAGACGATCTGGGAGCGGTTCTGGCGGGCTCGGTCCAGAACCAGGTCGATGGTCCTGCCCCCGGCGCACGCAGGCCCGCACAGGTACGTCTTCGACGATGTCGGCGTCCTCTGGCCACGCCTCGGCCCGGTGGCAGTAGACCTTGGCGGTCTGCGGCCAGCGGTCGGCTGCCTTCAATACAAGCGAGCCGCCCGGGAGGGGTAGCCGGATGAGGTAGGCGAGCTTGGAGGCAGGGTCCGGGTTCCGGGCCACCGTGAAGGTGTCGGCTCGTTCAATGGCTGCCATCGCTGACCGGCACGGTAGCGATCCGGGCCGGGTGGGCCGAGCCCGTCGGGATACGAGCCGGCATCGGGGTCCGTAACCTTTTGCCCTCTCGGCAGTTACAGGTGGTGGTGGACATGAACCGGGCGGGTAATTGCCGTCGAGGAGGTGGAGATTGCGGAGGCGCAGCTCGATCCTCGTCGCTTCGCGGTTCTGTTCGAGGCGAACTTTGACAAGGTCTACGCCTTCGTCGCCATCGGGTTCGCAACATGGACCAGCCCTATGGCGATCGTGAGGTCAGCATTGTCGACCCGTTCGGCGTCGTGTGGTTCGTCGCCACCCACCTGAACGACTGATCTAGGCCGGTGTGGCGCCAAACGCCGAGCCACAGGCGGTGCAGTAGACGACCGTGTAGTCGCGGGATTCGCCCGACTCGCCGGTCGCGGGTACGACCCGAAACGCGAGGCCAGCGAGCAGCGGAGTGCCGCACTCCTGGCAACGGGGCGACGACGACCGTTCCGCCGAGGGACTCTCTGCCATAGTGATCCGCGAGGGCACTTCCGCGTTCACGTCGACCGCGTCGCGGAGACTGACGACATCGACGCCGAGCCCTCGAAGTACCTGGCCGGCTCTCCCTTCGACGTCGAGGACACCGAGCAACACGTGCTCCGTGGTGATCTGCGGGTCCCGCCGCTGCAGAGAGAAGCGCGACGCTCGCTCCAACGCCCGCTTGGCCCGTGGCGTGAGCGGCAGCTCGCGCCCGCTGGTGTCGGAACCGTTTCGCCCAACCGCCTCGGCTACCTTGTCTCGGGCTCCGGCGAGCGTGGCCCCGGCCCCCTCTAACGCAAGCGCGGCAGGGCTCTCACCCTCGACGAGCAAGCCAAGCACCAGATGCTCGGTGCCGACGTGCGGGTGGCCGAACTGGCGCGCTTGCTCCTCGGCGGCCGCTACGACGCGACGGGCGCTGTCGCTGAACCGGTCGAACATGAACAGACCGTACTGACAATCAACCCGCCTCGCGGTGGGCGGGACCTAAGTCCGCCCAATCACCGGCATTCACCCGCTCGGCCCGCCGATATCGTTCCCAAGCCGACTGGCGGGAGACTCCGAGCGCGGTGGAGATCTCTTCCCACGAACGCCCGGTGGCCTTCGCCGTCTTGACCGCCTCGGTCTTCACCGCGTCGAAATAGCGTTCGAACATCGAGGCTACCCGCACGATCTGCAACGGATCGCTGTCCTCGGCCCGGCTCAGGCGCAACCACTCGCGCCACGAGGCATCCACAGAGCTCATGTTGTCAGGATACCCTGACGCGCCGCCCGGTAGGCGCGAGATGCGAGACTCGAACCGGTGGACGACCAATCGAACCCGGCTGCAGGCCTCGATGAACGACCGCTTCCCGAGGACACGGTGGGCCTGCTCGAGGGTCTGGTCACGACACGGGCTATTCGCCGTTACCGTGACGAGCCCGTCCCGCCCGAGGCCTTGCGGGCCATCGTCTTTGCCGCCACGCGCGCTCCGAGCGGTTCAAACCGCCAGCCCTTCCGGTTC
>CAXMLU010000488.1:0-1629 GCA_964194255.1 uncultured bacterium | reverse complement strand
CGCGACGGCGACGAGTACGTGATCAACGGCCAGAAGATCTTCACCAGTCTGGCCAGCGACGCCGACTACATCTGGCTGGCCACCCGCACCAACCCCGAGGCCAAGAAGCACAAGGGCATCTCCATGTTCATCGTCCCGCGGGAGACGGCGGGCGTGAAGGTGGTGCCGATGCATCTGCTCGGCGACCACGACATCAACACCACCTTCTACGAAGATGTCCGGGTCCCGGCCGCCAATCTGGTGGGCGGCGAAAACGAGGGCTGGACCCTGATCACCAACCAGCTCAACCACGAACGGGTCACCCTGTGCTCGCCCGGTGTCCTGGAGCGCACGCTGGCCGAGGTTCGGGGTTGGGCGCAGCAGACCAAGTTGGCGGACGGACGCCGGGTGGCCGACCAGGAGTGGGTCCAACTCACCCTGGCCAAGGTGCACGCCAAACTGGAGTTCCTCAAGCTCATCAACTGGAAGGTGGCGTGGACGGCCACCCAGGGCAAGCTCGACGTAGCCGACGCGTCGAGCATCAAGGTGTTCGGCACCGAGTTCTACCTCGAGGCCTTCCGCATGCTGTTCGAGGTGATCGGCCAGGCCGGCTATCTGCGCACCGGCTCGCCCGAAGCCATCCTGGGAGCCCGGCTGGAGAAGCTGTACCGAAGCATGGTGATCCTGACCTTCGGCGGCGGCACCAACGAGATCCAACGCGACCTGATCGCCATGTTTGGCCTGGGCTTGCCCCGGGCCATGCGCTAGAGCCTGGAGCCATCTGTGGACTTCTCCCTTTCCGAAGAACATCAGGCCGTCGCCGACCTCGCCCGGCAGATCCTGGAAGGCCAGGAGACGGCCGAACGGTTGAAGGAGGTCGAGGCCGGGACCGACCTGATCGACCGGCGGACCTACGCCGAGCTGGCCAAAGCCAACCTTCTCGGCGTGGCGCTCCCTGATGCGGTCGGCGGCAGCGGCCTCGGTTTCGCGGCCGCGTGCGTCATCCTCGAACAGATCGGCCGCACCGTGGCGCCGGTGCCCTTCCTGCCGACGGTCGTGCTCGGGGCGCTACCGGTGGCGGAGTTCGGTACCGATGAGCAGAAAAAGCGGCTGCTGGCCCCGGCCATTTCCGGCCAGTTGATCCTCACCGCCGCATTGGTCGAGTCGGGCACCGAGCCCGACCAGCCGGCGACGACGGCCACCCCGCTCGCAGATGGGAGCTGGCGGCTCGATGGCACCAAGATCTGCGTTCCGGCCGGGGCGGCGGCCGGCTGCATCCTGGTCACCGCCCGGACCAACGACCCACGCGCCGAGGATGGTGGCGACACCATCGGTGTCTTCCTCCTCGATCCAGCCAGCTCGGGCGTCACGCTGACGCCACTGGACACCACCAATCACCAGCCGGAGTCTCGGCTCGAGATGGCGGGCGCGGTGGTCGCCGCGGGTGATGTGCTCGGCGACCCGTATGCGGGTCGTCCCATCGTCACGTGGATGCTCGAGCGGGCCACGACCGCGCTTTGTGCGGTGGCAGCCGGCGTCTGCGAGGTGGCTTTGCGGACCACGGCCGAATACACCAAGACGCGTGAACAGTTCGAGCGCCCGATCGCCAGTTTCCAAGCGGTCGGCCAGCGGGTGGCCGACGCCTATATC
>CAXMLU010000487.1:0-2216 GCA_964194255.1 uncultured bacterium | reverse complement strand
TGTGTATAAGAGACAGCACCTTGACCGAGGCCCGTTAACCCTAAAGTTAACGGTCGTGGCCGGCGACCCCGACGACGACGGCAACGGGGCGCACCGAGCGGAACTGGCTGTCGCTCTCGCCGACGCGGTCGGCAAGCTGATGGGCCGTATCGCCCGGTAGGCCCGTGCCTTGCACAGCACCGAGTCGGCCATGACCGAGTCGCGGTCCGAGCTGCACGGCAATATGCGCGAGGCGTCCGAGCTCGGCGTGTCCAACAAGGCGCTCGCGCACGCCACCAGTTACAGCCTGTCAAGGGTGCGCCAGGTGCTCGCCTCCGAAGAGGCCGAGACCGGGCTCGACGAGGTCGGCTAGTGCTGGCAGCCCCCGGCGGAGATGCGCGGCGTGCCCACCGGGCACCGCTCGACGCGTGGGGAGCCGGCCAACTGGTGGCCGACACCGAAGGAGCCGACGACAGCGATCAGCGACGCTCCGAGCAAAACCACCATTCGTCTCATCGGACTCCCCCTTGGGGAGGAGGTTACCGGTTTGGCTCCGCCGGCACCTGAGAGTGTGGCCGTATCAGCGCTGAGGGCTACGCGCCAACCATAAGGTTGGCAGTCTTCACCTTAAGGTGAAGAGCCACGCGGCTCGACGGCCGCTACCTCCCCGGCCGACGCTCCGCCACCTGGGTCAGGTGCAAGTGCCCGGCATCGCGATCCGTTGTAGAGCGGCCAGTAGCCCACGCAGGCCTCGGAACGGGCACTCGCTTGGCAACTGGACAGACCCTACGCTGCGGTCATGGCGTGGATGATCGGTTTTGGGTGATGAGCGTCCTAATCCTTTGCGCCTTAGCTCTGGGCATCATCCCCGCCGCTATCGCGCATAGAAGGGGGCGAAGCTTCCTCCTTTGGTGGCTGTTCGGAGCCGCGCTATTCATAGTGGCGCTGCCAATTGCCCTCACGCTTGTCCCCGACACGAATGCTCTCGATGGACAGATGGCACGATCGGGCTACCGGAAGTGCCCGTGGTGCGCCGAGATGATCCGAAACGAAGCCATCGTCTGCAAGCACTGCGCTCGCGCGCTGGTCCCCCGGACGCAGTATTGGTACGCGCGCTTGCTGGCGGAGCGCGACGAAGTGACGATGGCCCCCGCTCCCGAGCGCTGCTCGACGAGTGCGTCGCCACGACTGCCGACCTGGGCATGTCGATCCTGGCGCGCCAGGCGCGTGAGCTTCTCGCGACGGTGTGACGGGTCGACAGACCGACGCTGGCGCCGGGCGCCAACTGCTCGCGAACCGATCCGCGTATGGAGGCGGGAAACGTGTCGTGCTCATCTTCGACGAAGCGCACCTCCTCGACGCCGACCAACTCGAAGAGCTCCGACTCCTCACCAGCGCCCACATGGACTCGCGTTCACCGGCAGCCGTGCTCCTCGTCGGCCAGCCCACCCTGCGCCGCCGGATCAAGCTCGGCGCGTCTGCCGCGCTCGATCAACGCATCGCCCTGCGCTACGGCCTGCGCTCAGCCGTTGCAGTAGACGAGCTGGCCGGCGCCGGTGTGGTACTCGAGGCTGCGGTCACCCGACCGCAGCTCGATGAGGTAGCCGGGCGTGATGACCTGGGCGTAGATCCCGTCCGGTGCCGGGCACCCGAGGCCGGTATCTGGCCAGCTCCGGGGCGTCACCTGGACGACCTCCCATGCCCGGGCGGGGGTGCCGGTACGCCGGGCGGCGTCGGCCTTGGCCGACGCGACCTCCCGCTTGGCGCCCTCGGGGATCACCATGGCGGTAGAGATCCCCGCGGCGGCGCCGGCCTGGGCTCGGGAGCCCCCGCCTCCGCAGCCCGCCGTCCAGCTGGCGCCGAGCACGCCAACGACGACCATGGCAGTGAGCGGCGTGGCCGCAGCACGAGGACGGATTCGCCGGTCAGCTCCCGCCGCCTGTCCTATGGGCATTGCCCGTTACAGGGGGGTGGGGCCGCCGAGGTGACCACCAGCGTGGCTGTGGCCGTCCGGGTCAGGGATCCGCTGACGCCGGTCACGGTGACGGTGTACGGGCCGGTCGGCGTGGTGGAGGCTGTGGTCACAGTCAGAGTCGACGTATTGCCCGTGGTCGCGTTGGGGTTGAAGGTTCCCCCCGCCCCCGCCGGCAGCCCGCTGACGTTGAAGGTCACCGCCCCGGGGAAGCCGCCGGTGCGGGCGATGTTCACGGTGTAGGTGGTGCTGGCCCCCTGGACCA
>CAXMLU010000486.1:0-5482 GCA_964194255.1 uncultured bacterium | reverse complement strand
TACAACGGCAAGTTCATGGTCAACCAGCACGTCCTGCGGGGGGGCTGTTGTGCGACGCCGGCGGGCCACGTTCGTTCCACCTACCGCAACTTCTTTCCGCCCGTGGCCCGCTGGCCTTTTGCCGGCGTCCGCCTAGCTCGAGATCTGTAGAGAGGTTCTCTTTTCATGACATCACTGCTCACCATCGATGTGTTCCTCGCGCCCGAAGACCGCCAAACTGCTCTGACTGACGACGCGAAAGCCGGGCTCACCGGGTCGCCCAAATGCCTACCGCCGGTGTGGTTCTATGACGAGCGCGGCAGTCAACTCTTCGACGAGATCACTCGCTTGCCGGAGTACTACCTCACATCTGCCGAACGCTCAATCCTTTCCGATCATGCCAAGGAGATCGCCGCCGCCGCCCGAGCGGACACGCTCGTCGAGCTTGGTTCGGGCACATCGGAGAAGACGCGGCTGCTGCTTGACGCCATGTCCGCCCAACGAGACCTTCGACGCTTCGTACCCTTCGACGTCAGCGAAGAGATACTCCGAGCCGCCGCCGAGGACATCCAGGCCCGCTATGAGATCAAGGTGGCCGCTGTCGTCGGCGATTTCCATCACCATCTCGGCGACATTCCGAGGGGCGGACGAAGACTCGTGGCTTTCTTGGGTAGCACCATCGGCAACCTCACTCCGATCCAGCGGCGCCGATTTCTCTTCGACCTCGACGTCAACATGACCGCCCGGGATCATCTCCTTCTCGGCACCGACTTGATCAAGGATCCGTCCCGTCTGGTCGCTGCCTACGACGACAGTGCCGGCGTCACCGCCCGGTTCAACCGCAACGTCCTCTCTGTGCTCAACAACGAGCTCGAGGCGGACTTCGATCCCCGCCAGTTCGGTCATGTGGCCGTATGGAACGAGGAAGCCAGCTGGATCGAGATGCGTCTCCGGTCTCGTCGCGCCCAGACGGTGCACCTCCGCGCGCTGGACCTCAAGGTCGACTTTGCCGCCGGCGAGGACCTGCTCACCGAGATCTCCGCCAAGTTCACCCCAGAACAGGTCGAGCGCGAGTTGTGGGACTCTGGATTCGTCGTAGCCCAACGGTGGACCGACAGCAACGAGGACTTCCTGTTGACGCTCGCCCGTCCTTACTGCTGAGCACCGGGCCCTACCGGCGCCGTCCCACTAGCCTGAGCGCATTGTGGCTCATGACATCGAGCAGTCCTTTCTGGCCATCGAGCGGAGGCGGCTGGCCGACGCCGCGCTGACCCGCGCGCGCGAGCTTGGCGCGGAGCACGCCGATTTCCGGCTCGAACGGATCCAAGCTGGGCGCGTGCGGGTGCGGGATGGCGAGCTGGAGGGAGCGCAGAATGCGGAAGACACGGGACTCGCGGTTCGGGTCGTATTCGATGGAACCTGGGGTTTTGCCGCTGGGGTTGACCTCACGTCCGACACCGCCTCGCGCCTGGCGGAGCGGGCCGTCGACGTGGCTCGGACCTCTCGGGCCATCAGCACGGAGCGCATCGAGCTGGCCGACGAGCCGGTCTACTCCGACGCCAGATGGGTGTCATCCTACGAGTTGAATCCATTCGACGTCCCCGATTCGGACAAGGTCGCCTTGTTGGCGAGTTGGTCCGAGAAGCTCCTGTCATCGAAGGGCGTCGACCACGCTGATGCCACGGTGCTCGACATCCTGGAGAACAAGTACTACACCGATCTCGCCGGCACGGAGACGACCCAACAACGGGTACGGACCCATCCCTCCGCCACCGCGGTAACAGTCGACGCGTCTTCAGGGGCCTTCGAGACCATGCGGACTCTGGCGCCGCCATCCGGTCGCGGCTGGGAATACCTCACCGGGACCGGGTGGGACTGGGACGCCGAGCTGTCGCAGATACCCGAGCTTCTTGCCCAGAAGTTGGCCGCACCATCGGTTGAGCCCGGCACCTACGACATTGTCGTCGACCCTTCCAATTTGTGGCTGACCATTCACGAGTCGATCGGCCACGCCACCGAACTCGATCGCGCCCTCGGCTACGAGGCGGCGTACGCCGGAACGTCCTTTGCGACATTCGGTCAGCTCGGCAAGCTCCGCTATGGCTCACCGGTGATGCACGTCACCGGCGACCGGAACACCGAGCACGGGTTGGCCACGGTCGGCTACGACGACGAGGGGGTCGCCGCCCAGTCGTGGGATCTCGTCCGTGACGGCGTGCTGGTCGGCTACCAGCTCGACCGGCGCATGGCCAGACTGAAGAACCTGGGCCGGTCCAACGGATGCGCCTACGCGGATTCGTCGCGGCACGTGCCTGTGCAGCGCATGGCCAACGTCTCGCTGCAACCGGCGGCGAACGGACCTACCACGGCGGAGTTGATCGGAGAGATCTCTGACGGCATCTATGTCGTCGGCGACAAGAGTTGGTCGATCGACATGCAGCGCTACAATTTTCAATTCACCGCCCAGCGGTTCTACCGGATTCGTGCCGGGCGCCTTGACGGTCAACTGGGCGATGCCGCCTATCAGGGCATCACCACCGAGTTCTGGGGATCGATGGAGGCGGTGGGCGGACCATCTACCTACGTGTTGGGAGGCGCCTTCAACTGCGGGAAGGCACAGCCGGGCCAGGTCGCCGCCGTCAGTCACGGATGTCCGTCGGCGCTGTTCCGCGGGGTACGAATTCTCAACACGGTGCAGGAGGCGGGGCGTTGAGCTCGCCCCAGGAGACGGCGGAGCGGGCGCTCGCCCTCTCCAAGGCCGACGGCTGCATCGTGATCGCCACGGAGACGAGCGATGCCAACATTCGATGGGCGAACAACACGCTGACGACCAACGGCGTCTCCCGATCTCGCGAACTGACCGTGATCGCCACCGTCAACAACGCCACCGGCACTGCCGCCGGCGTGGTCTCACGCAGCGGCGTCACCGACGAGTCGCTGGAGCCACTGGTCAGGGCGGCCGAGGACGCGGCTCGGGCCAGTAGGGCGGCGGAGGACGCACAGCCACTTGTCGCCGCCGAGCAGCGGGGAACCGACTGGGAAGCATCCCCGCCGGAGACCTCGATCAGCGTCTTCTCCGACTTTGTCCCATCGCTCGGCGAGGCGTTCCAACGCGCCGCTGGTCAGGACCGGCTCCTCTTCGGATACGCCTACCACGAGATGAGCTCGACCTATCTCGCTTCGTCGGCCGGACTGCGCCTGCATCATGACCAACCCACCGGATACGCGGAGATCAACGGCAAGTCCAGGGACTACGCCCGCTCCGCATGGGTGGGCAGCTCCAGCGCCGACTTCACAGACGTCGACATGGCGGACCTGGACGCACAAGTGGCCGAGCGCCTGAGTTGGGCCACCCGTCGGGTCGAACTTCCTCCGGCGCGCTACGAGACGCTGCTTCCGCCGACGGCCGTGGCCGACCTGATGATCGACCTGTACTGGTCCTCGGGTGCACGCGACGCTCACGACGGCCGGACGGTGTTCAGCAAACCGGGAGGCGGCACGCGGGTCGGCGAACGGCTTGCTGAAAGGCAGGTGACGTTGCGCAGCGATCCGGGCGCGAGCGGACTTGAGTGCGCGCCCTTCGCAATCGCGCACGCCTCGGGCGGGACGGACTCGGTGTTCGACAACGGGCTATCCCTGCAGCCGACCGCCTGGATAGCCGATGGCGTACTGACCTCGCTGGTTCAGACCCGACACTCTGCCGCGCTGACCGGGTTGCCGGTCACGCCGTCAATCGACAACCTCATCATGGAGGGTCCCGCCGGCGGTCGATCCGCCGACGAGATGGTGGCCACCACCGAGCGCGGGCTGTTGCTGACGTGCCTCTGGTACATCCGAGAGGTCGATCCACAGACGCTGCTGCTCACCGGGCTCACCCGCGACGGCGTGTACCTGGTGGAGAAGGGCGAGGTCGTCGGCGCGGTGAACAACTTTCGATTCAACGAGAGTCCGGTTGGGCTCCTTGCGCGTATCACCGAAGTGGGGGTGACTGAGCGCACCCTGCCACGCGAATGGAGCGACTATTTCACCCGCGCCGCCATGCCGATGCTCCGGGTGCCCGACTTCAACATGTCCTCGTCCAGCCAGGCCACCTGACGTCGTATGCTCGTGATGTGATCGGCGCCGGCAGCCCCGCCCTGGATTTCTCGCTCCCCGACGAACAGGAGCGTGTGATCCGCCTGAGCGATCTGCGGGGCTCCTGGGTCGTGCTGTGGTGGTTTCCCAAGGCGTCCACGGGGGGCTGAACCCGCGAGGGGCGGGGCTTCCGTGATCGAAGCCCACAGTTCACCGCTCTCGGCGCCAAGATCCTGGGGGCCAGTTTTGACACGCCGGCCGAGAACAAGGCGTTTGCCGACACCGAGCAGTTCGGTTTTCCCCTGCTTTGCGATGTCGATCGGGCGGTGGGACGAGCCTACGGAGTAGAACGCGGCCCAGAGGAGCCGTACCCCGACTACCCGAAGCGGATCACCTTCTTGATCGACCCGTCCGGCAACGTCGCCAAGGTCTATACCGTGAGCGACGTCGGCGCTCACCCTGATGAAGTGCACGAGGACATCAAACGGCTGAGCGTGCCAGCCGGCGACTAGATCACGGCAAAGGACTGCGCCCTGTAGCCGGTGGCGACGGAGCCATCGAGCGGCGGCGCCTGCACACGGGGAACGACGACGAGACGGTTGTGCCCGAGGTGGTAGGCATGGATGCGGGTATCGCCTTCGGCGTAGAGCAGTAGCCAGTCTCCTCGGGGCGACCAGGCCACGTGCGGGAGGAGGAGCTGAGGCTGGTCGGTCGTGTAGGCGGGCGTCGTGACCACGCGTCCGGACCGCAGATCGATGACGGCAACGGCGCCGGTCATCATGCCGGTCGGTACACCTGAGCCCGTCGGACCGTAGAGGGGCATGGCGAGCCGTGTCCTGTCGGGTGAGAGGCGGGCCTCGCCGACGTACGCGAGACCCGCGGGTGCAACGACGACCTGTTCGGTGCCTCCCGGTACATGAACGATGTGGAGCGGACAGCTCGGCGCACAGTCTCCGCCCTCCCAGATCACGATGTCCGAGGACGCCGCCACAAATGACGCCACGCGGCTCGGGAAGCCGCGTGGCGAGGTGCCAAACGCCTGAACCGGGCGCCGGCCGGCTGAGTCCCAGACTTCGAGTGGTTGTCGAGCAAAGCCGTCGCCGGCCAGGACCGCACCACGGTCGGTGGCCCCGACCGGAATCATCCCCTCCGGAATGGGGACGGTTCCCAGCACCGCGCCGCCGGCCAAGCTCACGTGCCTGATCTCGAACCCACCCCCGGGTTGTCCGATCGAAAACCATCCGGTGCCGGGCTGGACGGCGGGGAACACGGCCAGAGCGTCGCCCAGATCCGCGGGCTTGCTGAGCGTCGATGCGAGCAGCCAGGCGTGGTCGCCTCGGATGAGAATCAGCCGCTTGCCGATCGGGATCAGGTCTCCGTCATGACTGCCGCCTGCGTTCGCCGGCATCGGCGCGGTGCGCACCGCGCC
>CAXMLU010000485.1:0-4441 GCA_964194255.1 uncultured bacterium | reverse complement strand
GATGGGCCGCACCCGCGTGCTGTGCACGGCGTCGGTCGCGGACCGGGTACCACCGTGGATGCGCGGCAGCGGGAAGGGATGGGTCACCGCCGAGTATTCCATGCTGCCGGGGTCGAGTTCCGAGCGGGTCGACAGGGAGGCGGCCAAAGGAAAACAATCCGGGAGGACACAGGAGATCCAGAGGCTGATCGGCCGTTCGTTGCGATCGGTCACCGATCTGGTGGTCATGGGCGAGGTACAGATCACCGTCGACTGCGACGTTCTTCAGGCCGACGGAGGGACGCGTACCGCGTCGATCTGTGGCGGCTATGTGGCGTTGCACGACGCGTTCAGCCGCCTGGTGAAACTCGGGACCCTGCGCGCCCACCCCATCACCGAGGGGTGCGCGGCGGTGTCCGTGGGCGTCGTTGACGGGCTGCCCATGCTCGACCTGGAGTACTCCGAGGATGTTCGGGCCGAGGTGGACATGAACGTGGTGATGACGTCGTCTGGCCGCTTCGTCGAGGTGCAGGGCACGGCTGAAGGCATGCCGTTCAGCCGCACCGAACTCGACGAGTTGCTGGCTCTGGGCGAGCACGGAATCGCGCATATTCTCGATGCTCAAGCCACGATGCTGGCCGTTCCACCCGCGCCCAGGTGAGCTCGCGATTCGTGTTGGCGAGCGCCAACCCGGACAAGGCCAAAGAGATCGCTGAGCTGCTCCCGACCTACCAGCTCCTCCCCCGCCCGGCGTCAGTGCCCGACGTCGAGGAGACCGGGACCACCCTGTCCGAGAACGCTCTCCTCAAAGCCCGCGCCCTTGTCGCGGCCACCGGCGAGCCGGCCGTCGCTGACGACACCGGTCTCGAAGTGGACGCCCTCTACGGGGCGCCCGGGCTGTATAGCGCGCGGTATGCCGGCGAACACGCCTCTTACGCGGACAACGTGGCCAAGCTGCTGCGGGCTCTCCAAGGTGTGCCACCCGAGCGCCGGAAAGCGCGGTTCCGCACCGTCGCTGTTGCCGTCTGGCCGGACGGGCGCCAGGAGGAGGCCGAGGGGATCGTGGCCGGGACCATCGCCTCATCCCCTCGAGGTCACGGTGGCTTCGGCTACGACCCCATCTTCATTCCCGATGAGGGGGACGGCCGCACCTTCGCGGAGATGACACGCGACGAGAAGCACGCCATCTCGCATCGCGGCCGAGCCTTCACGTCCCTCGCGACGCGACTCTGATTACCAGCCGCGCATGTCGACGGGCCAGGTCTCCAGGACCTCGTTCCCGCTGAACACATGCATGGCCTGGTGGTACGCGATGGTGGGGTCGATATGACCGGGGAGCAGCCGAACCCTTTCCCCCACCTTGACGGCGCGCGACGGTCCGAACGTCACGTGCTCGTCCGAGCAATACCAAACGTCGCCATCGTCGACCAGGGTTGGGTTCCCGTGGTCCATCCCGAACGCCTTGAGACCGGCGTCGGCCACCGCCCAGCCGTCCGACACCGAGATGACCGTGGCCTCCACGAACAGCGCGTTCATGAACGGCAGCCCAAGCTTCCCGTAGGCGGTGTCCATCAGCACGTACGATCCGGCCTGGATCTCGTTGGCCCAAGTATTCAGGTCGTACGTGCCGGTTCCCCCGGCCGAGACCAGTTCTCCGCCGACCGCGTCATGGGCCTTCATCAACAGCGCCATGCACTCGCCGACCAGCTTCGTACGAGCGTCCCGATCCTCCAGTCCGACCACGTGGCCCTCGTAGCCCATCACGCCCCGCACGGTGAGGCCCTTGGCTCTGGCCAGGTCGGCCAGGCGACCTGAGTCCTCCGGCGGGCAGCCGCAACGCGGCAGACCGACATTGATGTCGATGACCACCTCGTTGACGCCGCCGCGTGCCGCCGCCTCTACGGTGGCGTCGGAATCAACGGCGAGGGTGACCCGGTGGCCGGCGGCGACGACCACGCCCAACCGGCTGGCGTCGACGACCTCGTTGGCCAGGAGGAGATCCTGGCCGAGCCCGGCTTCGGCCAGCACCTCGACCTCGCGCATGGTGGCGCACGTGAACCCCGGGTGGCCCGCCGCCGCTTGGCGCTGGGCGAGAGCCGAGCACTTGTGGGCCTTCACGTGCGGCCGCAACCGGTTTCCCGGCAACGCCGCGGCCATGGTGGCCAGGTTGTGCTCGAGGCCGGCGGCGTCGATGAGGAGGGCCGGGGTCTGAAGCTGGTCGGTTCGCATCGCGGGCGAGGCTAGCCCCACCCTCGAGCGCGAGGATGGCCCGTATGGATGTGACCGACGAGGTACCCCCGGAGTCCTATCCTCAGCCGGCGCACGTGGATGGCGCGCTGATGATCTCCTTCGGGGCGGTGATCCCCGGCCGGGAGGGTGTGGCGGTCGACTCGTTCACCCGGCTGTCCCGCTATCTCGGCCGGCTCCTGTCCGACGAGGCCATCAGCCGGTTCCAGCCGTTCTTCTTCGCCGACGGGGTGCAAGGCGATGTGCGCGGCTTTTTCCTGCTCGAGGGCCGAAGAGAACGACTCGACGAGTTGCGGCGCGAGTCCGAGTTCGTCCACGAGCTGATGGTCACCGGCGGCGGCGTGGCCAACCTGCGCTGCCACACCCTGGTCGCCGGTTCGGAAGCCGGACGGTTGGTCAATCTCTACCGCCAGGTGCGGGCCGAGATGGGGTTCCTGTAGGAGGCGGGTTCGCTGCCTCGGCCAACAGACGGCGGCCATCGCTGGCCAGGTCCAGCGAGGACGCCAGGGCAAGCGCGGCCGGGCTCATTTTGACCATCGTTTTACGAAGGATGTCCACCATCTTGGGCTCGTCGGTCTTGGCCACCAGATCCGCCAGCTGGGTCTCCAGGAAGGTGAGGCACAGGGCGTCTTCGAGAGCCTGGACGTCGTCGTCGGTCCCCAATCCCCGCTTGCGCACGATGGCCCTGACCCGCTCCACGTCGGTGGCCTCATAGCCTTTCGTCGCGAGCAGCTGGCCGAGCTCCTCGGCCTGGCGTTCCGACAGATCCCGGCGCCATCGCAGGTAGCCGGCGCGTCCCTCCGGATAGGACGACCGCGGCGACTGCCATCGCCGGAGATGATGCCCGCGGGCGGCGAGCAGCAACAGCTCGCTGGCGTCCGGCCGCAGCCGTCGCACCCATGCCGTGACCATCTCGGCGTGCGCCAGCTCCTTGGCCCGCGTCTCTCCCTTCATGGTGAGCTGGTGCGGGTCGTCGGCGTTCACGGCGTCGATGGCGGCGATGGCCCGAGCGAACCGGTTGTCGTCCACCGTTCCAGCCTATGGGGACATCGCCGCTGGCAGGAACGGCGCGGACCGACGTCGAACCTTCTGTACACAACCGGGAACAACCAACTGGGGACAACAAGGAGCTTTACGATGCGACGCGTCGCTGTTCTCACCGCCCTGCCGGCCCTGGCGCGGGTGGCTGCCTCTTTCGCCCAACCCGCTTCGGCTCGCACCTCCGGCATTTCGGTCGCGCGTTCGGGCGGTGGCACCATCATCCGGCTTGCGGCCAATCAGTCGGGCAACTGGTCGGGATACAACCAGGGCACGCTCGAGCACGCCGACCACAAGCAATTCAAGGCCATCGCCGGCGACTGCACGGTCCCGACTGCCACCGCGCACAAGGCCAACGAGGCCGAGTATTCCTCCACCTGGGTCGGCATCGGCGGCGGGTGTATCGACGCCGGCTGCACCGCCTCGGATAACACCTTGATTCAGGCGGGCACTGAGCAGATGTCGACGCCACCGGCAAGGCCAGCTACTCCTCCTGGTGGGAAATCATCCCCCGTCGTCCACACCAATCACCACGCTCACGATCCACCCCGGCGATCACATGCAGGTCACCATCGCCGAAGGCGCGACAGCCGGTCAGTGGACCATCACCGTCGCCGATCTCACCACCAAGAAGTCGTTCACGACCGTCCAGACATACTCGTCGAGCCACCTGACCGCCGAGTGGATTGTGGAGCCGCCAGTCGTCATCGGCTCCGGGGGGTCGGTAGGCGTGGCCGCGCTGCCCAACCTGACTCGGCCAAGATCGACAAGTCCATGGTCAACGGCGAGCCTGTCCAACTCAAAACCTCCGAAGAAATGCAGTTGGTATCGAACGGGACCGTCCTGGCCACGCCGTCAGCCCCCGACCCTGCGCTGCCCCTGCCTCTTCCTAGGTCCGGCCGAAGAAGGTCGTACGTGGCGCGTCACGAGTCGGGATCGACCCTTGCGTGGGAACTACTGTGCGTGACCGAGCCGCACCGATGTATGGGATAACCATGGCCAGGGGAGCTTTAGGTGGCAGACTGGCGGCCGCCAACCTGGCATCCGGTGTGCAACAACAGTCACCGCCGAGAGAAAGAGGCTGGTCTGTGCGCAATGCATCGATGAAGGCGAGGACCGTTGGTGGCCTGACGACGCTCGTCACCTCAGCGGCACTGTTGATAGGAATCAACGCACC
>CAXMLU010000484.1:0-5686 GCA_964194255.1 uncultured bacterium | reverse complement strand
CCGGGTCGCCGCCGTCGCCGGCGGGCCAGTTCGCCGTCCCGGCCTCCCGCCGTCGAACTGACGACCGAGCAGTGCGTGGGACGCATCAATTGGTCGCCGGTTCACCAAAGACCGCCGTCAACCGCGGTCACCAAGGGGTAGAAACGGTCGTGGTAAGCGACCATCCCCTCCGCACCTACCGCGACAAGCGGCGGTTCGATACCACGCCCGAGCCGGCGGGAGAGGTCGGCGAAGGCGAGGGAAACAGCTTCGTCGTACAGAAGCACGCCGCCCGGCGCCTCCACTACGACGTGCGGTTCGAGGTGGACGGGGTGATGCCCTCGTGGGCCGTGCCCAAAGGTCCGTCGTACGATCCGAAGGTCAAGCGGCTGGCGGTGCACGTCGAGGACCATCCGCTCGACTATCGGGGCTTCGAGGGCACCATCCCCGGTGGGGAGTACGGAGCGGGTGCCGTGATCGTCTGGGACCAGGGCACCTACCGCAACATCACCGAGCACGATGGGAAGCCGGTCCCGATGCGCGAGGCCATCGAGCGGGGACACTTTTCGGTTTGGCTCGATGGTTCCAAGCTCCACGGCGGGTGGGCATTCACCCGGACCAGCAAGCAGGACGACAAACAGTGGATCCTGGTCAAGCGGCGCGACGACTACGCCGATCCTTCGCTCGACATCGAGACCTCGGCACCCGCGTCCGTGATATCCGGCCACACGCTCGAAGTAGTCGCGGCCGACCCGGCGGCGAACACCTGGACCGGTGCGAAGGCCACGTGGCAGCCGCCGATGCTGGCCGAGCTAGCACAAGCGACGTCATGGCTCGAGCGCGCCGGTCCGGGCTGGGTCTATGAGCGCAAGCTCGACGGCCTGCGTTGTACCGCCGTGCGCAATGGCGCCGACGTGGAGCTGTGGTCCCGCAACCACAACTCTTTTAGCGCCCGGTTCCCGAGCGTCGTGGCGGCATTGGCGGCGCTCCCGGTGAACAACTTCACCCTTGATGGCGAGCTGGTCGCCCACGATAGTCATGACTTCGCCGAATTCAGCGTTCTGCAGCAGAAGGGGAGCGCCGCGCACGTCGTGTATTGCGTGTTCGACCTCCTTCACCTGCTCGGGCAGGACACCCGCGTGTTGCCCCTTGAGGACCGCAAAGCGCTGCTGGCGCGGACCATCGACGACGGCGATGACGTCCAGTTGGTCGAGATGCTTGAAGGCGATCCGGCCGAGCTGCTCGCGATCGCCTGCGCCAAGGGCTGGGAGGGGCTGGTCGCCAAGCGAGCCGGATCGACCTATGTCGCCGGCCGATCACACGACTGGCGGAAGCTCAAGTGCTCGATGGGCCAGGAGCTGGTGATCGGGGGATGGACCGACCCCGGCGGCACGCGCATCGGCTTCGGTGCCCTGCTCGTCGGCTACTACGAGGGTGACCGTCTGCGTTACGCGGGAAAGGTGGGGACCGGGTTCAACACCGAGACGCTCCGCAGCCTGCACCGCAAGCTGCTGAGCCTCGGGCGGGCCACATCCCCATTTGCCGACCCGGTACCCGTGCGCGCCGCCCATTGGGTCACGCCCAAGCTGGTGGCCAACATTGCGTTCACCGAGTGGACGCGGGATGGCATGCTCCGCCACCCCCGCTTTGAGGGCCAGCGGGATGACAAGGACCCCCGTTCCGTTGTAAGGGAGGGCGCGTCGGACTAGTCACCTGGTCGCAGTATTCTGGGATCTCACGCGGGCCTAGGGAGTTGTTCCATGTCGTCACCATTCGCCGTTGTCGAAGACCTTCATGCGCTGCATGAGAGCTACACGTTCAAGGTCAACGCGGCAGTGGCGTCCGATCGGTGGGACCTGGTCTCAGAGCTGACCGACGCGTATTACGAGGACGCACAGGCCACGCTTACGGCTCCGGCGGAGTCAGATCGCCCTTGAGGGCAACGGGCTCGCTGCTGGCGGCCGAGCGGTATGCCGCCTCGACCAGTTGGTGCGCCCGCAATGCGTCGTCGAAGTTTGGGATCGCTGCGGCCCCGGCTCGGACGGACCGGACCCAGCTCCGGTCAGCCGGATAGGTGTAGAAGAGGAAGTCCCGCCGGTCGATGCCGAGCGCGCCGAAGTGTTCGTCGCGGAGGGCATCCAGGTCGAGGCTTTCGGCGGGGACGTCCGGCCGCGCCACGAGGTAGGTGTCTTCGTCGGCTCCGACGATGAAGTCGGTCGTCACCTCGACTGACCCTCGTTCGAAGAAGACTTCGAGGCGGCGTTCCTCTCGGCCCCGTACGCCGTTAAACACCGTGAGCAGCGTGCCGACCACGCCCGACTGGTGCTCGATGGTGGCGGCCGCGACGTCCTCCACGTCGTAGCCGAACATGGCGCGACTGCGGGCGTAGACCTGGCTAGCCGAGCCGAACAACCAGGAGAGGATGTCCGCACTGTGAATAGAGTGCTCGAGCAGCGCCCCACCTCCGGCTTGCGCCCGCTCGGATCGCCAGGAGCTGTGCCCCTCCACGACGTCGCCGGTCGGCCAGTACTGATCGTCCCGGAGCGTGTAAGCCATCGGGAGGCCGAGTTCGCCGGATACGACGGTGTCCCGCAGCCGGTTCATGATCGGGTGGAACCGGGAATGGAAGCCCACCTGGGCGGTCAGCCCCGATGCCACTACCCGGGTGCACAGCTCGTGGACGTCGGAGAAGGTCGGCGCCAGCGGCTTCTCGCAGAAGAGCGGCTTGCCCGCCGCCACGGCGGCCAGGACCAGGTCGCGATGCGTTACCGTCGGCGAGGCGATCATGACGGCCTCCACCTCGGGATCGGCGATCACCTCAAGGCCGTCCGCGCTCAGCCGCAGGAACGGGCAGTTCCGATCGACCGCCTGACGCGCCGCCTCGGAAGGATCGGCGGCGGCGACGGCCACGATGTCGCCGTCCTCGGCCAGCTTGCGAAGGCCGTCGGCGTGGATCTGCCCGATCATCCCGCAACCGACAAGCCCGATCCGCACCGGACTGCTGCCCATCACATCACCCCCTGGCGTTAACCGAGCATGTATAGCCTGCGGCATGATGCTGGTCGTGGCCAGTTGGATCTGTCCCGCGTGTAGTCGCCAGTTCGGACGTCGCAACCAGTCACACGAGTGCGCGCCCGCGATGTCGTTGGACGAATACTTTTCCACCGGTCCGGAGCGCGAGCGACCCATCTTCGAGGCGGTGCGATCGCACCTGGAGAGCGTTGGTCCCATCCACGTTGAGCCCGTTTCGGTCGGCATCTTCATCAAGCGATCCCGGACGTTCGCCGAGCTGCGCCCGAAAGTGCGTTGGGTCGCGCTGTCCTTCGTGCTTTCGCGCGTGGTTGACCACCCCAAGATCGCCAGAAGGCTACGCGGCTCGGGGTGGCGCACGTACCACGTCGTTAATCTCCGGGGACCCGCGGACGTCGATAACGACATCCGCGATTGGCTGACCGAGTCCTACCTCGAGTCCCCGGACTGACGGAAGGTCTGAGGGAAGGACGAAGGAAAGGAGACAGATGGGTCGGTTCACGGGAAAGGTCGCCATCGTCACCGGTGGAGGATCCGGTATCGGCCGGGCTACCGCCGAGTTGCTGTGCCGGGAAGGCGCGGCGGTGACGGTCGCCGACATCCGCTCCAAGGCGGCGGAGGAGGTCGTGGCCGCTATCGCCGCCAGCGGTGGAACAGCGCGCGCCCAGGAAGTGGACGTGTCCGATCCACCCGCCGTCGAGTCGATGATCACCGAGACGGTGGCCGCGTTCGGTGGGCTTGACGTCCTGCACAACAATGCCGCTGCCCTCGACCAGAATCAGCACGACCAGGACGTCGTGTCGATGGATCTCGCCACCTGGGAGCGCGTGCTCGCCGTCAACCTCACCGGTCCGATGCTGGGCTGCCGATTCGCCATCCCGGCCATGCTCGAGCGGGGCGGCGGAGCGATCGTGAACACGGCGTCGGCGGCCGCGTTCTACGGCAGCGACTCACTCACCGCGTACGGCATCTCGAAGGCGGGATTGGTGGCGCTGACGCAGTACGTGGCGACCGCGTACGGCTCGCGCGCCATCCGGTGCAACGCCGTCGCGCCCGGCGTAGTCGTGTCGCGTCAAACCCAAGAGGCGCTCGGGGGGCCGATGGGCCCTCGGCTGCGTCGGTACACCCTGAGTCATCTGACCGGCCGATTGGGCTACCCGGAAGAGATCGCACAAGCCGTGGCGTTCCTCGCATCGGACGAAGCGGCGTTCGTCACCGGCGAGATACTTCGGGTCGACGGCGGCTTCACCGCGCACACGCCGACCTACGCAACCGACCGCGAGCACGCCGCCGACGACGCCCCGTAAGACTGGAGACCGACTTGGGAACTTCTTTTCAGGTGACGTTTGACTGCGCTGATCCCGAGGCGCTGGGAGGCTTCTGGGCCCGCGCCTTGCACTATCGGGGACAGGAGCCGCCGGCCGGGTTGACGATTGGCCTTCCCTCTTGGCCGCGCAGGGCATTCCTGAGTCCGACTGGGGATCGGCGTACGCCATCGTCGATCCTGAGGGAAAGGAACCGCGCCTCTACCTTCAGCGCGTCCTGAGCCCAAGGTGGCCAAGAACCGCGTTCACCTGGATGTCAATGTGAGCGCCGGCCACGCCCAATCCCTCGAGAAACGGCGCGGGTGGTCGACGGTGAGGTAGCTCGTCTGGTCGCCGAAGGCGCCGCCCACGTCGCACCGTCGAGAGGCAGCCCGGCGAATACTTCGCGGTCGTGCAGGACCCGGAGGGAAACGAGTTCTGCGTGCAGTAGAACGCTACGCCGGGCGGCGCCGGGTGAAGCCAGCCCGCTCGCCGCGCGAGACGAACTTCACGGCCATCTTGCGACTGGCTTCGTCGATCATCTCGTCGCCGAACATCACCGCGCCCTTCCGTTCGCCTTCCGTAGCCTGGCGATACGCATCGAGGATGTCCCAGGCCCGATCGAACTGCTCCTGGGTCGGCGAGAAGATCTCGTTGAGGATCGCCACCTGGTCGGGATGCAGGGCCCACTTGCCGTCGTAGCCGAGGATCTTGGTGCGCTGGCAGTAGTCGCGGAAGGCGTCGGAGTCCCGGATCTTCAGGAACGGGCCATCGATGACCTGCAATCCGTTGGCCCGGCCGGCCATCAGGATTTTGGAGAAGACGTAGTGGAAGTGGTCGCCGGGATACTCGGGTATCTGCACGCCACCGGTAAGTACGGGCATCTCCATCGACGCCGCGAAGTCCGCCGGGCCGAAGATGATCGTCTCCAGCCGGCGCGACGCGGCGCAGATCTCCTCGACGTTGATCAGGCCGCGGGTCGTCTCGATCTGGGCCTCGATGCCAATGTGCCCCGGCGCCAGGCCGGCGTTGATCTCCACCTGGTTGAGCAGCAGATCGAGAGCTTCGACCTCCGATGCCGACTGCACCTTCGGCAACATGATCTCGTCGAGGCGCTCACCGGCGTTGCCGACCACCTCGATGACGTCGTACGCGGTCCACTTGGTGTCCCACGCGTTGACGCGGACACAGAGCACCTTGTCGCCCCAGTCCAGGTTCTTGATGGCGTCGACCACCTTCCCCCGGGCGGCCTCCTTCTCGAGCGGCGCGCAGGCATCCTCGAGGTCGAGGAACACCATGTCGGATCCCAGCCCGGGCGCCTTGCCCATCATCTTTTCGCTGGATCCCGGCACCGACAGGCAGGAACGGCGGGG
>CAXMLU010000483.1:0-2641 GCA_964194255.1 uncultured bacterium | reverse complement strand
CCGGGGCGCTCTACCGGCGGGGCGCGCCGGTGGTGACCGAGCGTGTCCGGGTCGAGCACGTCCTCGGCCATGACGCGTTGCACCCGCCGCGTGGGAGCGGGACCGGGCGCGCCACCGTGGTGGGGGCCGGCCACGTCGGTGCGACGACCGCCCTCCGCCTGGCCGAGGCCGACCTCTTCGACGAGGTGGTCCTGGTCGACGTCGTCCCCGGCCTGGCTGCGGGTCTGGCCCTGGACCTCTGGCACAGCTCCGGCCTCCGCCGGTTCGCCACCCGCCTCCGGGGGACGACCGACGTGGCCGACGCCGGTGAGTCCGACTTCGTCGTGGTGACCGCCGGCCGGCCCCGCCAGCCCGGGATGAGCCGGACGGACCTCACCGCCGTCAACGCCGCCATCGTCGGTGACGTATGCGAGAGCATCAGGCACCACTCACCCGACGCCATCGTGGTCGTGGTCACCAACCCGCTCGACGAGATGACCCATCTGGCCTGGCAGGCCACCGGCTTCCCTGCCCCGCGGGTCATGGGAATGGCCGGTGTCCTCGACGCCGCCCGCTTCTGCGCCCTCGCCGCCCTGGCCGCCGGAGAACGTCCCGACGCCGTCCGGGCCGTCGCCCTCGGCAGCCACGGGGACGAGATGGTCATTCCCCTGAGCCAGGCCCGGATCGGCGCGGAGGCGATCACCCGCCGACTCGACGCGCCCACGTTGACGGCCCTCGTCGACCGGACCCGCCAGTCGGGCGCCGAGGTCGTCAAGCTCCTCGGGAAGGGCAGCGCCTACTTCGCACCCGCCGCCGCCGTCGCCGCCATGGTGGTGGCCATGGCCCACGACACCGGCGAAGTCTTCCCGGCCTGCGTACGAGCCGACGGGACCTATGGCGTCGACCGCGTGTACGTCGGCTTGCCCGCCCGCCTGGGAGCGGCGGGCGTGCTGGAAATCGTCGAACTGCCGCTGGCCCCGGAAGAACTGGAGGAGCTTCGCCGGGCGGCGCGCCGCATCGGGGAGCGTGTCGGCCAGCTCACACCCGCTTGATGCGAGCCGTCGTCTTCGCCGAACCCGGACGGGTGACACTAGCCGACGTTCCCGACCCCCGGATCGAAGCACCGGGCGACGCGGTCGTGCGGGTCGTCGTCGGCGCCGTGTGTGGAACCGACCTCCACGCCCTCCACGGGCTTCCCGGCATCGCGCCGGGCACCGTCCTCGGCCACGAGTTCGTCGGTGAAGTCGTCGCCACCGGAGCGGCAGTGACGACGGTGGCGGTCGGTGACCGGGTTGTCGGTTCCGACTTCACAGCCTGCGGCCGGTGCTGGTGGTGCCGCCGCGGGGATCACTGGGAATGCGCCGAGCGGCGCTTCTTCGGGTTCGGCTCGGTGTTCGGGGCGCCCCTGTCCGGCGCCCAGGCAGAGTTCGTCCGCGTCCCGCACGCCGACACCGTCCTCGGTCGGCTACCCGACGGCTGCCCCTCCGAGGCCGCCGTCTTCGTGGGTGACAACCTGGCCAGCGGCTACGCCGCCGCCGAACGCGGCGGCGTGGCCCCAGGCGACACCGTCGCCGTGGTCGGCGGCGGCGCGGTCGGGCAGATGACCAGCCTCGCCTGCCAAGCCGTCGGCGCCGCCGCGGTCGTGGTCGTCGACCTCCTCCCCGAGCGACGGGCGCTGGCCGGTCGCCACGGGGCCATCGCCGCCGCGCCGGAGAACAGCCGGGACGTCGTCGACGAGCTCACCGACGGGCGGGGTGCCGACGTCGTCGTCGACGCCGTCGGCGGCCCCCGTCCGCTCCAGTCGGCCTGCGACCTCGTACGCGCCCGCGGCACGGTGGTGTCCGTCGGGGCCCACTTCGATGCGACGTTCGCCTATCCGGTGGCCCGGGGGTTCGTCGAAGAACTCTCGCTCCGTTTCGCCATCGGCAACGGCATCCGCCTCCGTGACCGCCTGCTGGCCCTCGTCACCACTAGGGTGATCGACCCCACCGTGGTGGTCACCGCCCGAGTCGGACTCGACGACGTGCCCGCCGCCTATCAACGCTTCGCAAAGCATCAGGAGGTGAAAGTCCTTATCCTGTGACCGGGTGCCCGCAACGACAGGGGTCGCGGTGACGAGGCCAGACTCGGAGACGCTTTCGGGCGGACCGGCCGGTGCCGGGCCCGTCGAGCTGTGTCCTGGGCCGCCCGCCGTTCTGGGCGTGGCTGCGGCGCTGCAGGCGCTCGCCGCCCTCCGCCGGGCTGCGTCCGTCAGCCCGGAAGCGGTGATGACGAGAACGGCCGAGGTCCTGGGCGGCCTCGCCGGCGCCGAAGCCACGCTGATCAGCCCGTCGGGCAATGCCTGGCGGGTCGTCGGGGCCAGCCCGGGAGAGGGCGTCAACCCCTCGGCCCTCGACGCGCTCCCGCCCAAGGCCCGGGACTGGTCGACCGTCCATGTCCTCGAGGCCCAAGGCCTGACCGTGATCCCGTTGCGGCCCGGATCCCTGGCGCTCGTCGTCGGCACCGCGCTCGACCCATCCAGCGCGCCCGCGGCCGAGCTTCAGTTGGCCGCCCGGGGATGCGAGCTCCTGATTGCGGACGCCGAACGGATCGCCGAGATGCAGGAACTGGTGACCGAGCTCGGCGCTCTGGAGGCGGTGGCGATCGACATCCTGTCGGTCCG
>CAXMLU010000482.1:0-4492 GCA_964194255.1 uncultured bacterium | reverse complement strand
CCCCTGAGCACATCCCTGAGCTGGCTCTGGCCGCCGGGTGCACCGCGGTGGCGTTGACCGACCACGACCGGCTGGACGGCGTGGCTCCGGCCGCGGCCCGGGCCGCCGAGATCGGCGTGGAGCTGGTGCCCGGCTGTGAGATCTCCTGCGAACACCCGGGGACGATGCACGTGTTGGTCTACTTCCTGGTTGACGAGGAGGGCCCCCTTCAGGACGAGCTGCGTCGCCTGCAGGTGGCACGCGACACCCGCAACCGCCGGATGGCGACCCTGATGGCCGGGCTTGGGCTGCCGGTGACCTACGACGAGATCATGGTGGAGGCGGGGGGAAAGGGCGCCGGCCGCCCCCATATCGCCGCCATCCTCGTCCGTAAGGGGGTGGTGGGGTCGGTGCAGGAGGCGTTCGATGTGTGGCTGGCCAAGGGCAAGCCGGCATATATGGACAAGGAGCGGCTGGAGGCCGATCGGGCCGTCCGTCTGGCCCGGGAGTCGGGTGGGGTGACATCGCTGGCCCACCCCCTGAGCCTCGGGCTCGAGCCGGCCACATTGGAATCGACGGTGGGCGAGTTGGCGGCCATGGGGTTATCCGGGATCGAGGCCATCTACGGCCGGTACAAGCCAGAGGATCGCGAGGGGCTGGCGTCGCTGGCCGGGCGGCACGGGTTGGTCGTGACCGGCGGTTCTGATCATCACGGCACGTACAAGCCCGACCTGAAGGTCGGCATCGGCCTCGGTGACCTGGACGTGCCTGACCGCGCCCTGGACGACCTGAAGGGGCGGCGATCCTAAAGCTCGACCAGGGCCGGGATAGCGCCGCGCCAGCGCTCGGTGGCCTCAGCCAAGCTCAGACTCATGAGCCCGTCGACGATCAAGCGATCGCCTCCCGCCTGTCCGATGCGGGCCAGGGGTTGGCCGGCGTCCGCCGCCCGCCGCCGCAGCTCTTGTTCGGCGTCGCCTCCGGCCACGCACAGCACCACGCGCGACGGGGCCTCGCTGAACATCTCGGCGTGACCGTGCCCGCCGGTCACATGGAAGCCCATATTCGATCGCAGCGACATCTCGGCCAGAGCCATCCCGAGGCCGCCCTCGCCGACGTCGTGGATTCCGGCAACGAGCCGGTCGACGACCACGCCCGCAACCAGTTCGACCAGCCGGCGGTGCGTGGCGAGATCGAGGGGGGGCAGCCGGCCGCCCCGATGGCCGTGGGCCGACAGCGCCCACCTCGATCCGCCGAGTGCGGTTGACGGCGAGCCCAGCATCCACAGCCCGCCGCCGTCGACCAGGCCAACGCCCGGTGGCCGATCGACGAGCCGGTCGATGAGGCCGAGCATGCCGACCACCGGAGTGGGTTCGATATCGCGCCCCCGGCTCTCGTTGTAGAGGCTCACGTTGCCGCCGATGACGGGAACACCGAGGGCGCGGCATGCCTCGGCCATGCCGTCGACTGCTTCGGAGAGTTGCCACATCACCTCGGGATGCTCTGGATTCCCAAAGTTCAAGCAGTTGACCAGCGCGGCCGGGCGAGCTCCGGCACACGCGACATTGAGGGCGGCCTCGGCCACGATGAGCGCCGTACCCAACCGGGGGTCGAGGGCACACCACCTCGAGCATCCATCGGTGGACAGCGCCATGCCCCGAGTGGACGACGCCACGCCCGGACCTTTGAGGCGGAGCACGGCGGCGTCGCCCCCAGGTCCTTCCACCGTGTTCAAGAACAGCTGATGGTCGTACTGGCGGTACACCCATTGCGTGTCGGCCAGCATGGCCAGAAGGTCGACACCGGCGTCAGCCGGTGGGGGCAGCCGGTCCGGGTCGTCCGCGATCAGTCGGTCCTGGGCTTCCGGACGCGCACGCGGCCGGTCGTAACGAGGGGCGTCCTCCTCGAGCGACGCCGCCGACAGATCGGCCAGCACCTCGCCATCGAACCGGTCGAGCACCCGAAGCCGACCGGTGCCGGTGACCGTGCCGATCACACTGGCCCGGACCTCCCAGCGGGCCGAGGTCATGAGCACATCGTCGAGGGATTCAGGCGTAACGATGGCCAGCACGCGCTCCTGGCTCTCGCTGGTCATCACCTCGAAGGCCTCCATCCCCTGCTCCCGCAAGGGGACCTCCGAGACATACACATCAAGCCCGGCGCCGCCCTTGGAGGCCGTCTCGCTGGTGGCGCAAGTCAGGCCGGCTCCGCCGAGGTCTTGCATGCCGACGACCAAGCCCCGGTCGAGCATCTCCAGGCAGGCTTCGATCAACCGCTTCTCCTCGAACGGGTCGCCAACTTGCACGCTGGGTCGCTTGGCCTGCTCCGTCTCAGCGTCGCCGAAGCCGGCCGACGCCAGCACGCTCACCCCGCCGATGCCGTCGCGTCCGGTGGTCGATCCGAGCAACACGGCCAAGTTGCCGGAGCCCGTGGCCCGACCGAGAACGATCCGGTCGACCGGCACCACCCCGACGCAGAGCACGTTCACCAACGGGTTGTCGGCGTAGCACTCGTCGAAAGCCAGTTCGCCGCCGACGGTTGGCACACCCACCGAGTTGCCGTAGCCGGAGATGCCACTGACCACACCTTCGAACATCCACCGGCTCCTCGCGTCCTCCAGCGGGCCGAACCGCAGAGGGTCCATGATCGCCACCGGTCGGGCGCCCATCGTGAAGATGTCCCTGATAATGCCGCCCACGCCCGTCGCCGCTCCCTGGTACGGCTCCACCGCCGACGGGTGGTTGTGACTCTCGATTCGAAGGGCCACGCCGATGCCGTCACCCGCATCGATGATCCCCGCCCCCTCGCCCGGCCCGACCAGCACGTGGGCGCCCTCGGTAGGAAGGCGTCGCAAATGGATCTTCGACGACTTATACGAGCAATGCTCGCTCCACATGACGGCATACATCGCCAACTCGAGGTGGTTGGGGGACCGGCCAAGGATGCGTTCGATGGACGCCGCCTCCGCGTCCGTGAGCCCAAGCTCGCGGTGAATCGCCTCACCCATGCGCACACCGTATCCGGCCTCCCGCCGCGCCAAATACCACGCCACCTGACCATGCAATACTGGCGAAATGCCGTCCAAGCCGAAGCGCACCAAGTCCCCCATGTCCGATCAGCACAAGGAGGCGCTGGCAATAGGCCGAGATCAAGGCCGGGCCGTTCGCCGCTATCTGGAGGCACTTGAAGCCCACAAGCCGAAGCGGGGCCGCAAGCGCACGTCCGAATCCATTCAAAGACGCCTTGACGCCATTGAGGATCGTCTCGCCGTCGCCGATCCGCTCACGCGGGTCAATCTCCTTCAGGAGCGCATGGACCTTCAGGCCGAGCTGGCCAACAAGGAGGCGGTCGTTGACCTCACCGCACTGGAAGAGGACTTCGTCGCCGCCGCCGCTGACTACAGCCTCCGTAAGGGCATCTCGTACGCGGCCTGGCGGGAGGCCGGCGTCGACGCAGCCGTCCTCAGGCGGGCGGGGATCCGCCGCGGCCTCGGCGATTAGCGGGGTGACGAGCTGGCCGCCGGTACACGGTCAGCGGTCAGGAGACAGCGGAGCAAGGCGGCGCCGTCGTCCGAGCCGAGAAGCGTCGTGTAGGCCCGTTCCGGGTGCGGCATGAGTCCAACTACGTTGCCCGCCTTGTTGGTGATGCCCGCGATGTCATCGAGGGAACCATTCGGGTTGTCGGTATAGCGCAGCACGATCCGGCTCTCGTTACGTAATTCGGTCAGAGTCCGACTATCGCAGAGATAACTCCCCTCGAAGTGATTGATTGGGATGCGAAGGACGCGTCCGGGTTCGAGCTGGTTGGTAAGAACCGAAGCCGCTGACGAAACCCGCAATTCAACCGTCTCGCAAAGAAACTTCAACCCATAATTCTTCTGGAGAACTCCGGGAAGCAGTCCGGCTTCGGTAAGGATCTGAAATCCATTGCAGATACCCACAACCGGGCCACCATCATCGGCAAATCGGCCGACCGTCTCCATGATCGGAGAAAAGCGAGCCAAAGCACCGGTCCGGAGGTAGTCGCCGTGAGCGAAGCCGCCCGGCAAGACGACCGCGTCGCTGCGCCCCAGCGACCGATCCCCATGCCAGATGAGCTCGGCTTCGCCGCCGAGGGCGGTGACCGCCTCGACAACATCGTGCTCGCAGTTCGAGCCGGGAAACACGACGACGCCTACCCGCAGCGTCACGCCACCACCTCCACCGAAACCGAACTGTCCTCCATCACCGGGTTGGACAGCAGACGGGACGCAAGCGCGGTTGCTTGGCTGCGAGCGTCATCGTCGGTGGCCGCCTCCACCTCGAACCGGAAGGCCTTCCCCACCCGCACGCCGTGCACGGCGCCGAATCCAAGCGTCGGAAGCGCCCGCTCGATGGTGGCTCCTTGCGGATCGGCGATGCCGGGCCGAAGGGCCACCTCCACGAACACGGAGTAGCAGGTCACACTCCGCTCCAGCCGGTGAAGGCAAGACCCGTCAGCCGCTCGTAGGCCTGTACGTACCGATCCCGGGTCGAAC
>CAXMLU010000481.1:0-2085 GCA_964194255.1 uncultured bacterium | reverse complement strand
GAGACAGGGCCAATGCTAAGGCGGGGGAGCCCCGCCGTGACGAGCAGTTGGTTTTGGCCCGACGGCAGTGGTCGGCGGAAGAACCGAGCTGGGGCATCTTCGGCGTTCCCGAGTCGGCGATGCGCCTCCTGCCCCGAATGCTCGAGGGAGCCCGGGCGGTCGAGCTCGGGTGCGGGACGGCCTACGTGTCGGCGTGGCTGGCTCGTCGAGGCGCCCGGCCCATTGGCGTTGATCCCACGCCTGGACAGCTGCGCATCGCCCGCGAGTGCCAGGTTGAGTTCGAGTTGCCGTTTCCGCTGGTGCGCGCCGTCGGCGAGCAAGTGCCGCTGCGTGGCGGAGTGTTCGATCTCGTCATCAGTGAATATGGCGCCGCCATCTGGGCGGATCCCTACCGTTGGATCCCCGAGGCCGCCCGTCTTCTCCGCCTCGGAGGCGAGCTCGTGTTCCTGGGCAACAGCACGCTTTGATGCTCTGCGCTCCCGATCAGGACGACGTGCCGGCCGAGGATCGTCTTCTCCGCGACCACTTTGGGATGCACCGGTTCGAGTGGCCCGACGACCCGACCGTCGAGTTCCACCTTGGCCACGGCGACTGGATCCGTTTACTCCGGACGAACGGACTGGAAGTCGAAGACTTGATCGAGGTTCGGCCTCCGCCGGACGCCAAGTCGGACTATGGGTTCGTCACCGCCGAGTGGGCGAACCGATGGCCCTGCGAAGAGGGCTGGGTCGCGCGACGCCGATGACGCTGCGACGCTAGATCCACACCGCGCCGAGTTCGACGGCTGAAGAGGCGATGGCGGCAGCCAGGTGCGGGTCGTCGAGGGTGCGGGTGACGGTGGGTGCCGACGGGAAAGCGGCGCGGGCGCGCTCCCACAACGCAACGCAGCGGCCCGGTCCCCAGACCGAGGACCCGTACACCAGCCCGTCGACCGCGTGGTGCCGGTAGATGGCTCGGGCCCACTCCCGCGAGCGGGCTCGGACGCCGGTGCGGATGGCTTGGTTGCCGCCGGCTCGGGTGACCCACCCACTATCGAGATCGAGAAGCGTGATCGCCCTGGCCAGCTCGATGACGCTGATCGCGGGGCGATGCCGGTGCCGGTCGATCGGGCCGATGCCGCCGGCGTCATCCTGGAAGTACTCGGCGATCGCCGTCGTGAAGGCGGCGGTGCCCGTGGCCAGATAGGCGATGGCGCGGGTCGGGTGCACACGTCTCGGCAGGGTGTGGTGGTCGAAGCGGCTCGTTGTCGGTCCGAAAGCGCGCAGCTCATTCCACGCGGATCGGTTCGATCCGCCGAGGTGGTACACCCGCACGAGGACCGTGCCCACCTCCAGGCGGACGAGCTCGGTTCGTCTGGGCTTGGTCGCCGCCACCCGGGCCGATTCAGGCGGCGGGAGCCGTTCGCTCAAAGGTCGCGGGCCAGCTCGGCGACGACCCTCGGAGATCCACCTGTCGTCAGCCAGGTGATCGGAGCTACCGGCTCGCCGTCGACCTCCAGATCGACGTTCCGTGTCGTGAACCAATGATCGACGGTCAGTGGGTGCAACTCGGTCTCGACAAGGGGGAGGACGACCTTCAAGCCGGGCACCGTCTTGGCGCCGACGAACTGCCAGAGCGGAAAACACCGTTCCTCGCCTGGACCGCTGAACACATACAGGCTCCGCTCGCCGACGCGCTGGCTGATCCGGCTCCGGTCGACACCAAGTCGCTCGGCCGCCGCCGCGTCGCCGACCAGGCTGCGCTCGACCAGGCCAGCGAACGCGGCTGCACTGGCGGCCTCGACCACCGCGATGGCGTTCGAGTCGAATTGGGCGCCGGCTCGCTCCCAACTGCGTCGTTCGGCCGTCGGCAGGCTGGGGGGACCCTGCGCCCAAATGGCGTCGATCGTCGCCCGCAGGGCGGCGCTGGCCATGGCGACTCGGGGCGGTCCTTCACCAGCGTCGGACAGTAGGTCCGTCACGAGGGCGAGAAGGGCCGTGTCCTCTGGTTGGTTGGTGGCAAAGCGCCTGGCCTCCTTGACCAGCCGGTCTACCTCACCAGCTCTCATCGATTGAGCCACACTTAGATCTGTCTCTTATACACATC
>CAXMLU010000480.1:0-4058 GCA_964194255.1 uncultured bacterium | reverse complement strand
CCGCAGCCGCGGCGGCGGCCCGCGGGGGAGGTGGGGGATTGCGCACGGTGTCGCTGTCCCGCGTGAACGCGCCCGCCCCCGGCGTGGTCGAGATCTATCCCGAGACGGTCGCCAAGGCCGTCAAGGTCGATCTATTGCGGCAGGCCAACGAGGCGGCCCGGGCATCCGGTGACGCGGTGAAGCAGGTGATGGCCGTCTACGCCGACAGCAGGCGCCGCGTGCTCATCGCCAACAGCGAGGGGGTCCTGGCCTCCGACGATCAGGTCCGCACCCGCTTCGCGGTGTCGTGCGTCGCCGTCGGCGACACCGGCATGCAGACCGGTCGCGAGTCGGTCGGCCACACCATCGGCTTCGAACTGTTCAACCGCTACGACGTCGAGGAATTGGCTCGACGGGCCGCGCAGCGGGCGCTCACCAAGCTCCTCGCCCGCCCGGCGCCGAGCGGAGCGGTTCCGGTCGTGATCAAGAGCGGCGGCGGCGGCGTCCTGTTCCACGAGGCATGCGGCCACGGATTGGAAGCCGACCTAGTGGGCAAGGACTCATCGGTCTTCCGCGGCCGCGTCGGCGAACTCGTGGCCAGCCCGCTCGTCACGCTCATCGACGACGGGACCATGGGTGGCGAGTGGGGCGCGTATGCCGTCGACGACGAAGGCCATCCGGCCGGACGCAATGTGTTGATCAAGGACGGTGTCCTCACCGACTACATGTGGGACTGGTTGCGGTCCCGCAAGGAGGGTCACGCGCAATCGGGCAACGGCCGGCGCGAAAGCTACCAATGCCTTCCGATGGTCCGCATGACCAATACGTTTGTGGCCAACGGCACCGAGGATCCCGCCGAGATCATCCGCCAGACGCCTTCAGGTGTCTACGTCGCTTCGCTAGGCGGCGGTCAGGTCAACACGGCCACCGGCGATTTTGTCTTCGGCATGACCGAGGCCTACTTGATCGAGGACGGCGAGATCACCGAACCCCTCCGCGACGCCAACCTCATCGGCAACGGACCTGAGGTCCTTCGCAACATCGACGTGCTCGGCAACGACTTCGACGTGGGCGCGCCGGGAACCTGCGGCAAAGACGGTCAGGGTGTTCCTGTCGGCGATGGGCAGCCGACCTTGCGGGTCACCAGCCTCACGGTCGGAGGCACGGCGGCGTGAGCACGGCGGTGGAGTCATCGCTTCCGGCCCTCGAGGCGCTGGCTGTCTCCGTTGCGGAGCAAGCCGCGCCTGGCGAGCAGGTCGAGGCGTATGTCGCACGCGGCCGGGAGACCGAAGTCGTCGTCTTCGAAGGTTCGATCGAATCGCTTTCAGCCGCCACCTCCGAGGGTGTCGGCATCCGCGTCATCATTGACCACCGCCAGGGATTCGCCTATGCGGGCTCGCTGGACGCCGACATCGTGGCTGACACCTTGCAGGAGGCCCGCGACAACGCCGGCTTCGCCACTCCAGACGAGTTCCTCGGACTCGCCACACCGGACGGGGTGGAGCCGGCCGCGCTGGACTTGTGGCGGGACTCGCTGGACTCGTTTTCGACCGACGCCAAGGTCGAGCTGGCGTTGGAGCTCGAGCGCATGGTTCGGGCCGGTGATCCTCGCATCCGCAGCCTCCGGGCATCGTCTTACGGGGACAGCGCAGTGGAAGCGACGGTCGCGACAAGCACGGGTATCCGCTCCCGGGTGCGACGCACGGGCTGCTTCCTGTCGGCCGAGGCCATCGCCGGTGAGACCGACGACACCCAGACCGGCTATGGCTTCTCCGTTGGGCGATCGCCCGATGAGCTGTCACTGGAGCGCGCCGCCGAAGATGCCGTGCAACGGGCCACCCGTTTGCTCGGCGCCCGCAAGCCTGCCTCGGCCCGGTTGACTGTCGTGTTCGAACCCGAAGTGTCGAGCACGCTGCTCTCGATCCTGGCCGGGACGCTGTCGGGGGAGGTGGTGCTCAAGGGTCGTTCGCTCTTCGCTGATCGAGTCGGTGAATCCGTCACGACCCCGGGAGTGACCCTGGTGGATGATCCGACCGACGCCCGCGCCTACGCGGCGTCTGCCTTCGACGCGGAGGGCTTGGCCTGCCGGCGCAATTCCCTTATCGATGACGGCGTGCTCCAGGGCTACCTGTACAACACCTACGCCGGACGGCGAGCGGGGGTGCCGTCGACAGCATCCGCGGTTCGGGCTGGATTCAAAAGCGCACCCGGCGTCGGCGCCCGCGCCCTGTGCCTGGTTCCCGGACCGCTTTCACAGGACGAGGTGCTGGCGGCCGTAGGCGATGGTCTGCTCGTGCAGTCTGTCGCCGGCATCCATTCAGGTGTGAATCCAATTTCTGGCGACTTCTCGGTCGGGGCGGAGGGCCTGATGATCCGGAATGGTGCGCTGGCCGAGCCGGTGCGGGAGATCACGATCGCGTCCACCATCCAGCGCATGCTGCTCGGGATCCTGCACGTGGGGGCTGACCTCGAGTGGCTGCCGGGCAACGCCGCCGGCATGACGCTGGCAATTGCCGACGTGAGCATGAGTGGGTCCTGAGACTCAATTAACGGGGTGTGGCGCGGAGGGGTCGCCGGCAGCCCGTATCCTGGTTGAGTAGTCCGACCGGCCGCGCATCTGGCGGCGCGTCTCGTCCACTCCACGAAAGCGAGCGCCGTGATCCATCTGACCTTCTTCCGGGCCGTCGTGATCGGCTTGCTTCAGGGCGTCACCGAGCTCTTCCCGATCTCGAGTCTCGGCCACTCGGTGTTGCTCCCCGGCTTGCTCGGCTGGAACGACATCGTTAAGGGCCAGTCAGCCGGCGAGTCGCCCTACCTGGCGTTCCTTGTCGGCCTGCACGTCGCGACTGCACTGGCCCTTCTCGTCTATTACCGGGAGCAATGGCTGCGGATCATCCCTGCCTTCTTCCGATCGGTCATCCGGAGAAAGGTGCAAGACAAGGACGAGAAGCTGGCCTGGATGCTGGTGCTGGCGACCATCCCCACGGGAGTGTTCGGACTGGCGTTCGAGCACACGCTGCGGACGATCTTCGCCAAGCCCATCGCCGCGGCCAGCTTCTTGACCGTCAACGGTGTCATCCTCCTCGTCGGTGAGCAGGTCCGCCGCCGTTCAGCGGACCGGGTCGAGGCTCGCACGCCGGCGGGGGTCCGGTCGGAGACGGGCGAGATGCCGGATCCGGCCGACCATGCGGCGGTGGCGCGGAGTTCCGACGAATCGTTAGCGAACCTCACGCTGAAGGATGCCGGCTTCATCGGCATCGCCCAGGTCGCGGCTCTCTTCGCCGGCGTCAGCCGGTCTGGCGTCACCATGGTGGCCGGCTTGGTGCGGGGTCTGGATCACGAGGATGCGGCCCGATTCGCGTTCCTCATGGCCACGCCCATCATCCTGGCGGCCGGGGTGTACAAGCTCCCCGACCTGATGGGCCACCTGGGCAATGGCATCCGCGGTCAGGTGCTGGCGGGAAGCGCGGTGGCGGCGGTCGCCGCCTACGGGGCGGTCGCGTTCCTGGAGCGGTACTTCACGTCACGAAATCTCAATCCGTTCGCCGTCTACTGCCTGGTCGTCGGCCCGGCGTGCATAATCCGCTTCGGAGTGTTCTAAGAGGCGGCGGCCTTCGGGCTGGACTTCTTGTCACTCGATTTGTCACTCGACTTCCCCGAGGTCTTGGAGTCCGTCTTGGTTTCGCTTGACTTCGAGTCGCCGGACTTGGCATCGGACTTCGTCTCGGTGGACTTCGTGTCGGTCTTGGTGCCGGAACCTGACTCGGACTTCGGAGCCGGGCGGCTGTCGTTCTTGTAGAACCCGCTGCCCTTGAAGGCGATCCCGATGTTCCCGAACACCTTGCGTAACGGGCCGCCGCATGCAGGGCATTCCGTCAAGGCCTCGTCGTTGAATGACTGCACGACCTCCAGGTGCTCCTTGCACTTCCGGCAGGCGTACTCGTAGGTAGGCATCGGTCCTCTCTCATTTGCTTCCGCCCGGGCGCGGCGTTAGCACTCGACTCCTTCGAGTGCCAAGTGTAGAACAACGGACGGGGTAAGACCGCCGGCTGGGTCCCACCCCAGCCGGCTTGGTAGGG
>CAXMLU010000479.1:0-1959 GCA_964194255.1 uncultured bacterium | reverse complement strand
CTAACGGCAGAGTCCAACACGGTACGGGACGACTCCCGTGTCAAGACCAACAATACCACGCTCCGCGCGACCCGTCGATCCGACAGCCGACTCGCGTGCACCGCTCCCTTCGTGGCTCCACACGGCCGGACGCCGCATGTGGTCGAATTCGTCGCTGCGTCCGGCGACACCCAAGGGCCGAGCGGCGTGAAGCAGATCGACCACCATCCGGTCGAGCTCGTCCAGTAAGCACGCTGGGCAGACCAGGGTTTCCATCACACCGGGGCGGTTTGTTCACGCCTTGCCGCGCTGTCGCCGCGACTTGGACGGAGGCGGCTGCTCGGGTTGTCCGGCGGTCCGAGGCGCCCGGAACCCGCCACGCATGCGGCTCTAGCGGCAGGAGTGCTCCGCCCCTTGGCGCCCACTCGGTGATTCGCTGCGCCCACCGATACTCTCGGTAAGAGCTGTCGTCTTTGGTTGAGCGACGCCGCATTGGCGGGGCTCTCGACGACGGGGCGCGGTGTCACGTGCCCGGTGCCGGGGTGTGCGGTCTGCAGGATGGCTGTAGGATGGGCTCGCTCTACCGTCGTCGATCGCCTGGCGTTCGCGGCGACGGAGTTGTCGCTGCTCCGGTCCCCGGTAGCTGACCCCGTCCACGGGTGTTGCACGACCGGAGGATGCCATGAGTGAGACCGTTCGCACCAAGGCCCGGCGCTTTTCTGCGCCTCGAAGTGGCGATCGCTTCGAGATCCGGGTTGACGCCGGGGACTTAGGCCTCGTCGTCTCGGTGAGCGGCGAGTTGGCCGTGGCGACGTCGCCGGAACTGGCGGCCGCTCTGGTGGGGGCCGGCGCCGACGAGCTCGGAGCGGTCATCGTCGATCGTAGCGACGTCAGTTTCGTTGACGCGCGCAGCTCGGGGGTGATCATCGCCGGTCGGGAGCGCCTGCGTTTCAGTTCGGGTGGCCTGGTGATCCGTCGTCCGTCGCGGGTGGCCCGCCAGCTGCTGGAGTTGACCGCCCTCGCCGGGCTCATCGAACACGACACGTGTGTCAGCCCAGCGCTTTTACCCGAAACCGGCGGATGCCGTGATCCCGACCATCGACGTCACCACCAAGGTGTCCGATCAGCTGGTCCCGGAGCTATGACGACAAGAGGATCGCCGTGGCGTCAACGCGGGAGTGTCGAGTCCGGGCGCATGCGTGGACTTGTGCCCGCCGTGGGGGGGCCGGGCTCTAAGTCCCACCGTCGGGATACCGTAGTCTCGCAGGGTGCCGGCCGGGTCGGCTGTGCCGTCGGCGACTACGCCGGGTTCGGTAGTGCCGGCGATCGGTCGGTCATCGCCTGCCGTATACGGTTCCGCTTGTCGGGATGACCGCCTCCCTGGATCGCTGGCTGCGCATGGTCACCGCGTTGGGCGCACGCGAGGGTCCCGAACCGACGCCGGCGGGGATGTGCTCGGCGTGCGCGGATCTGCTGGCGGTGGGTGGAGCGGGGATCTTGGTCATGGCCGGCGGAGGGGTGCCCGGGGCCTCTTTCGCGTCGAACCTGCTGGCGGTGAATCTGGAGGAGCTGCAGTTCACGCTGGGCGTCGGGCCACGGGTCGATGCCTACACCCGCGGCGTTCCGGTCCTCGGAACCGACCTGGCCGCCCCCGGTGCCCGCTGGGTCGGCTTCTGTGGGCCGGCTGTCGAGGCGGGTGTGCGCTCTGTGTTCTCCTTCCCGCTTCATGTCGGCGCCGCCCGTATCGGCGCGCTGACCGTCTATCGGGCCGGGCCGGGTCCGCTCGGCGACGACACGTTCGCCGATGCGCTGATCCTGGCTGAGGTGGTCACCCGGGCGTTGTTGGCCGCCCAGGCCGGCTTGCCCGACGGCTCGCTGGCCGTCGGGCTCCGCAGCGAGGGCGCCTTCCACGCCAGCGTCCACCAGGCATCGGGGATGGTGTCGGTCCAACTGGATGTGGGTGTGGGCGAGGCGTTGGCC
>CAXMLU010000478.1:0-1901 GCA_964194255.1 uncultured bacterium | reverse complement strand
GGTCTACGACCTGATCCCGGAGCTTTTTCCTGAGGTCTACCTCCTCGATCCGGGTTTGCGTCGCCGGTACCGCGCCCGGTTGGAACTGATAAGAGCGGCGGATCACGTGGTCACCCTTTCCCAGTCGGCCGCCGACGACCTCGTCGATCGCCTGGCTGTGCCCGCTTCCCGGGTCACGGTCATCGGCGCGTCCGTCGCCGCTGCCTTCGCGCCTCCCACCTCCCGCCAACGGGCCCGGCATGAAGCCCAGCGGTGGGTTCCGGGTCTCGAAGGCAGGTATCTTCTCTACACGGGCGGGGTCGAGCCGAGGAAGAACCTCGAGCGTTTTCTCACCGCCTACTCGCTTCTGCCCGCCGACGTGCGGGCCCGCTGGCAGGCCGTACTCGTGTGCCGCATGGATGAGTTGCAGCGCCACCATTACGACTGGCGAGCGAGCCAGTTAGGCATCTCCGGGCGGCTCTTGCTCCCCGGGTTCGTGCCGGACAACGCGCTGGTGACTCTGTACCAGGGGGCGGATCTCTTCGTCTTTCCGAGCCTGTACGAGGGATACGGCTTGCCGGTGGCCGAGGCATTGGCGTGCGGAACGCCGTCAATCGCCGCCGACAGGTCGTCACTGCGTGAGATCCTTCCGGCCGAGGCCAGGTTCGATCCCACCGATCCTTCGGCGATCGCCTCCGCCATGCTCGGCGCGCTCACCGATCCCGTGCAGCTGGCGCGGCTGGTCGCCCGCGTCGCGGCGGCCGGCCCGACGTGGGATGACGTCGCCGACCGGCTGGTCGAGGTGTACGAACGCCTGGCCGCGGCGCGGGCGCCCGCCTGGCGGCGCCGGCCGCGCTACGCCTTCGTCACGCCGCTCCCCCCGGCAAACACTGGTGTGGCCGACTACAGCTTTCGCCTCCTGACCGCGTTGGCGGTCCACGCCGACGCCGACGTGTTCGTGGACGGCGGCGGTGGCGAGCCGGTCGACGGGCGAGCCCCCGTCGGCGTGGACGCATGGCCGGTGGGGGCGCTCGAGGCGGTGGAGCGGGCGCGCGGTGGGTTCGACGCCATCGTGTACTGCATCGGCAACAGCGAGTACCACACGGGTGCATTGCGATGGCTGCGGCGGCGTCCGGGCGTGGTTCTGGCCCACGATGTGCGACTCACCGAGTTGTACTTCCACGGCGCCCACCGGGGCGCGGCGCCGGAGGGCTTTGCCGCTGCCCTGCGCGGCATGTATCCGGACCTGCCCGGTGATGTCGGTGCCGGTGGCCACCTCCTCGCGGAGGAGGCCGAGGCAGCGGGCGTGCTGATGGCCCGGGAGGTGGTGCACTGCGCCGAGCGATTCTTGACCACGTCGCAGTTCGCCGCTGATCTGGCCTCGACCGATGTCGATCCGGCCGCGCGGGCCAAGATCGTAGTGGCGCCGTACGCCTACCCCGACGTCGCTCCGGCCAGTGATCCACCGATGGAGGCGGTGGTCGCCACCTTCGGCGTGGTGAACGAGATCAAACGAAGCAGCGTGGTGGTCGACGCGTTTGCCGACCTGGCCAAGGACAGGCCGCAGTTACGTCTTGTGTTTGTTGGTCCCGTGGCGGTCGAGGAGCGGGCGCGGCTCCGGGCTCAAGCTGAAGCGCGAGGGATCGGGCCTCGGGTGGAGATCACCGGCCCGCTCGAGCCGGCCGAGTATGACCGCTGGCTGGGTTCGGTGACCGTCGCCGTGCAGCTACGGGCGACGAGCAACGGGGAGACCTCGGGCGCCATCGCCGACTGCTTGGCCCACGGGGTACCGACCGTGGTATCCGACCTCGGTACGGCATCCCACCTTCCTGACTACGGCGTGGTGAAGGTGGGTCCGGGCATCAACGCGTCGGCGTTGGCGGCCGTACTCGGCGATCTGCTCGATGACCCTGACCGGCGGG
>CAXMLU010000477.1:0-3429 GCA_964194255.1 uncultured bacterium | reverse complement strand
GCTGTCGCGTCCTGGTCGGTACCTGCTCGTGGACCGATCCCACTTTGGTGAAACAGGCGCACTGGTACCCGCGCCCCTCCATGTCGGCCGCCGAACGCTTGGCCTTCTACGCGGCTCGGTATCCCATCGCCGAGGCGGACAGCACGTACTACTTCCCTCCCAGTCCGGAGCTCTGCCGATCGTGGGTGGAGCGAACACCGGCCGGCTTCACCATGAACGTGAAGGCCTACTCGCTATTAACCGGGCACCCGACCAAGCCCAACTCGCTGTGGCCCGACCTGAAGGAAGCCATAAAGCCGGAATTCGCAGAAAAGGCGAACACCTACGCCGACCATCTCCCGGCCGAGGCGATCGACGAGGCCTGGAAACGATTCCACCACGCCGTGAGCCCCCTGGCGGCCGCCGGAAAGCTCGGGGCAGTGCTCCTTCAGTACCCGCGTTGGTTCACACCGAAGGCGGCCAACCGCCAGGAGCTGGTCCGGGCACGCGAACGAATGGGGGACTTGCCGGTGTGCGTCGAGTTCCGTGCGCCCGGCTGGACGGAGCCGGACGATCTCGATCGGACTCTGGCGGTGCTGGCCGACAATCAACTGGCCCTGGTCGTCGTTGACGCACCGGCCGCTTCGCACCTCCCCGCCGTCGTGGCGGCGACCGTCGAAGACCTGGCTGTGGTTCGCTTCCACGGGCGGGCGGACTCGACGTGGAGCCACCGGGGCACCACGGCCGCAGAACGGTTCCGTTACCTGTACGAACGCAACGAACTGCGTGAATGGGCGCCAAAGCTGCGACAGCTGGCCGACCAGGCGAGAGAGGTGCACGCCCTCATGAACAACTGTTATCAGGACTTCGGCGTCAGGAATGCCAGGGATCTCCAGGAGATCCTGGCGGAGGACGGAGACTAAACAGCGCTAGTCATCAAGCCCAGCTGGCGGAGCGTGCGGCGCACCCGCCGGGCGGTGCCGTCATCGACGGCCAGTGAGACCTCCCCGACCAGGGCCGGCAGAGGAGCAAATCCACCCAGGAGCCAGCGGGAGAGCATGCCCGCGTCCATCCACTCGGCCTCCGCCGGTGTGACCTCCTTGTCCAGCCAGCACCGCTCGACACACTGATGTCGGATGTCTTCCCACTCGTACACGGTGGCAAGGGCACGGGCGGCGGGGACCAGGACATCCGGACCGACCTCGCGGCTGAGGTCGGCCAGCATGCGGACGGCGGGATGGAGGCCGGCCACCTCGCGCCACCCGAGTCGTCGGCCCAATCGACGGGCAACGGCGAGGATGTCACCGAGCCAGAGGGTGGCGAAGAGCATCTCCGTTCCGACTGAGGCCGCCGGGGTCGCCAGCCCGAACACCCGCCGCAGGCAATCAACGAGCGATCCCTCGGGGGCTTCGTCGAGCATGCCACCACCGGAAAGGTGGGTGCGGCCGGCGACGCCACCCGAGCGATCCACGGCCAGGACCGTCCGCGCCCGCTGCCGGTCGGGATGAGCCGACGGCCGGCCCTGTTCCGGTGGCGCGGCCCATCCCCAGGACACCAACCCCAGGGCCAACCATTCCGCCGGCGCCACCTGCCCGATGAGGAACTCGCGGGGATGGCGACCGTCCAGCGCCAACAAGCCGACGGAGTCGGCCTCCGCCCGCATCAGCAGCCCGCAGCCGTCATCGCCCTGCTCCGTGCCTATGCGGTCGAGGACCTCGACCAGGCCATGAAGCGCCGCACCGTCACCCGTCATCGTCCTACCTCACGCTCAGCTACCGAAGAGAGCCGAGGGGGAAAGGACGCACCGCGCGCCGGGGGCGGGCCCTCAGGACCCTGCCCGCAACGCTGACCCTACCTCTTCACGATGACGACTGATGCGTTGGCGCCCCGGCCGACGGTGTGGCCCAGCCCGACCCTGACCCCCTCGGCCTGCCGCACCCCGGCGGTGTGCCGAAGCTGGCGGGTCAGCTCGACCACCTGCGCCAGAGCCGACGCGCCGAGCGGCTCGCCCTTAGACAGGAGACCACCGCTCAGGTTTACCGGAAGGCGTCCGCCAAGCACGACGTCGCCGGAAGAGATGAGCTTGGCCGGCTCGCCCAGCCTGAGCTCCTGATACGACAGCAGCTCGCGGGCGGCGTCGGTGTCCTGGCACTCCACCACCTCAACGTCGTCGGGCCCGAGGCCCGCCTCCTCATACGCGGCATCGACGGCGAGCGTGGTCGGCGGGACGATGGCATCGTCGGCGGCCAAGCCCGACAACGGAGTTCCTTCGTTGAGGACACTGCCTGGCAGGTGCGATCGCAATGACGCCGCCGCCAACTCGACTCCCGAGGTCGACGGTCCGCGGCGCAGGACGATCGCGGCCGCTCCTTCATTGGGCGAGCACAACATCCACAACCGCAGCGGCGGTGACACCATCCGGGATCCCAGTACCTCTTCGGCGGTCACCTCTTTTTGGAACATGGCATCAGGGTTGTGCACGCCATGCCTGCGGTTCTTCACGACCACCTCGGCCAGGTGATCGTCGGTCACTCCGCTTTCGCGCATGAGCCGCTGGGCCCGCAACGCGAAGTATGCCGGCGTCGCCGCCAGCCCGGCCTGCTCGCGCCACGGTTCGAAGAAGGAAGATCGGATGATCCCCTTGGGCATCTTCTCCATCCCGAAGACGAGGACCGTCTCGTACTCTCCAGCCCGGATGGCGGAGGCCGCCAACATCAGCGCCGCGCCTCCACTGGCGCAGCCGGCTTCGACGTCCACGATGGGCACACCCGTCATGCCCAGCGTGCCGAGGACCTTGTGACCGGCCGCCACACCGGAATAGGCCGTGCCGCAAAAGGCCGCCTGGAACGACCCTTTCCCCAAACCGGCATCAACAAGAGCGGCTCGGACCGCCGTCGCCCCCATCTCGGTGACCGACTTGCCGTCGAATCGACCGAACGGATGCATGCCGATCCCGGCGACGATGACGCTCATCGCACCGGCGCGAACGCGTACGTGACGACGTCGGCATGCAACGGGACGATCTCCAAACGCATGGCTTCGCCGAAGCGAAGCCGAGACGGGTCAGGCTCGGTGAGGCGGGCGACGACCCGCAGGCCTTCGGGTAGCTCGACCACACCGAAACCGAACGGCACATCACCCTCGTAGCCGGGCGGCGGAGCGGTCACCGCCGTCCACGCCCACAGCGTCCCCTCCGCGGACAGCACCACCCGCGCGATCTTCTCGGCCGAGCAGTACGGGCAGGTGTCCAGCAACGGAAAGTGCCGCTCGCCACACGCCGCACAGTGGCCGCCGATGAGGCGGCCGTCTTCGAACAACCCCTCCTTCACCGGCACCATGTCCAGAGCCTGCCCTTAGATCTGCTCGCGTGCCAGTACGCAGAATGCCGCGCCGGCCGGGGAAAGGGGGCCGCGCCGGAACAGCAGGCCGATGGTCCGGACCAGCGGCGGG
>CAXMLU010000476.1:0-3105 GCA_964194255.1 uncultured bacterium | reverse complement strand
CCACAAACACCGTTACGTGGACACTCCCAAGGCGAGCGCGCCTGGCGTCCATGCACCCAGGGCGGGTATCGAGCAGAGAGGTGAGGCTCTGTTCGAGTTCGAGTGGACCGCGAGCGCTGCTTCGGATATGGAGGCTGTGTCGACGTGGCGCCGGAAGTGTTTCATCTCGACGACGACGACAAGAGCGTGGCCGACGACAAGACTGACGTGCAGGCATCGCGCCTGGCCATGGCCGTGTGGGCTTGTCCCATGCAAGCGCTGACTTTGCTCGGTGACGATGATGAAGAAGTGTCGCCCGGCGGGGTGCCGGTCTAATTCACGAGCTGAAGGTCAGATGTCCAGGACCAACACCTCTGAACTCGCCCTCGCGCAGCAGATCATCACATTGCTTTCGCGTTCTTCGTCGTTCAGCACGAAGTCATGGTGCTCGGGGGTTCCTTCGAGGTACCTGGTACGACACGTGCCGCACACTCCGGCTTCACACGACGTGGCGCACTCGATGCCGGCGCCGCGCAGCACCTCGACGATCGACAGGTCCCGAGGAACGGGCAGCAGGACACCGGTGCTGGCCACCCTGACGGAGAACTCGGCCGCCGCCGCCGACGGTGCCCCCTGCGGCCACACCGCTGGCGGTGGCACGAAGTACTCGCAATGGACGGCCTCCTTCGGCCACCGCGCTGCCTCTCGTCCCACCGCCTCCATCAATCCCGGCGGGCCGCAGTAGTAGAGATGGGTACCCGGCTCGCATTCGTCGAGCACCTCGGCGACCCGAATGCCCTTGGCGGGATCGCCACCATCGTGGTGGTACACAACCAACCCTTTCTGCACCCGGTCGTCGAGCCTGCCCCTGAACGCGGTCTGCTCGGGCGACCTCGTGCAGTAGTGCAAGGTGTAGTCGGCGTCGAGGGCATCGAGCCGCTCGACCATCGCCATGAGCGGAGTCACCCCGATGCCTCCGGCGATCAGGAGGTGCCGGCGGGCGGACTCGACGAGTTCGAAGTTGTTGCGCGGTACCGACACGCTGATCTCGTCACCCGCACGGACGCTCTCGTGCATGGCGCGCGACCCACCCCTGCCTCCCTGGACCTTCAGAACGGCGATGACGTACCGGGTGTCCTCGCTGGGATTGTTACAGAGCGAGTACTGGCGAACGAGTCCCCCCGGGACCAGGACGTCGATGTGCGATCCAGCCGTGAACCGGGGAAGGGTTTCACCGCCCGGGTGGACCAGCTCGAGCGAGTTGATGCCAAGGGCTTCGTTGACAATCGACCGGACCTTGAGCGTGAGCATCACCGGTCACGGAAGCGTCCACGGGCCGGTCGCCCGAACGGCGACCGGCCCGTGGAATCCAGCGGGACCACCGGCGCTAGTCGCCGGCACGCAGCCCACCGTCGATCTCGTCCAACCTGCGCCGCACGTGCTGCTGGCGCTCGGTGCTCGGCAGGTCCTCGGTCTCCTTCATGATCGCCAGCACCTTGTTGGCCGTCTCCTGGATGAGCTCCCGATCGGCGTCCCGGTCGGCCAGCCGGGGGACCTCGAGGACGTTGTCCGACGCGTACCTCGGCAGCGTGTCACCCGTGTCGGCTTCGGACAGGAGTCGCGTCGGGTCGGGCGCGGCCTTGCCCCGTACGGCGTCGCGAAGGAGGGACCGGCACATGTAGACGCCGACGTCGGACCGCCCGGGATGCTCGAGCTGATGGATGGCCACTCCCCCGGCTCCCTGGCTGGTGATCGCTTCGTAGTCGCCGGGGATTCGTTGCCTCTCGTCGTAGGAGCGGTGGCGGGTCTGGCCGATGAGGAAGTCGATCTTGTCGACGCCGCAGTCCTCTTCGCGCCCGATGTGTTCGGGATCGACCTCGTCGTTGAAGTGCCGCCAGCCGAAGGCGATCGAGTTGGTGTCATCGACCGGGACCTGCCAGCGGGTCATGGCCACGGTCGAGTGCCGCACGGTCGCCGCCGAAGGAGCCAGGGAGGCGTTCTGGGCCCAGTTCGGGAAGGCCAGCTCAGAGATTCGAACCCACACCTTGCTGTCCGAGACGCGCCGACCGGCCGTGAAGATCATGCCGTTGCCGCCGTGCGTCGCTTCCCAATGGATGACGGGAAGCTCCGTCCAGCCACCGCTGAAGCTGGCGCCGGCGGCGAGTGCGGCGTCAACGCCGTCCACCGTCATGTTGTTGTGCAAGATGGCGGTGTGGTAGTGGTCGATCAGGTTCTCGTAGACTTGGAGCCAGTTACAGGCGAATTCGTTCGAAAACGCCACGAGCTTGGTGCCCTCCGGCAGCACATAGGCGTCGAACATCTCGAACTTCGGCACGGTGTCGGGGGGGCCCATGTAGGCGAACACGAGGCCGTCGCGCTCGAACGCCGGGTAGGCGCCCTGGCAGACCGTCTGCTTCAGGCGACTGTCGGCCGGCTCGCACGGTGTCTCGAGGATCGTTCCGTCGACGTCGTAGAGCCAGCCGTGGTAACAGCAGCGGATGCCATGCTCCGACACGATGCCGAACTCAAGGGACGACCCGCGATGGGAGCAGCGCCGACGGAGCACACCGACGTCGCCGCTGCGGTCACGAAAGGCCACGAGGTCCTCGTGAAGGATGCGGATGGCCTTCGGGACGTCGGTCAGCTGCTCTGAGAGGCACACCGGCTGCCAATACCGGCGGAAGTACTCGTTCATGGCCGTCCCGGGGCCCGTGAGGAGAAGTTCAAGGGCTTCGGGCCGGTTGTCCGAGTTCTGCGATCGCGTGTCGTAGCCGCGATACGCCCCGTCGGTTCGGATCCCGCTATCTCGTGTGGCTTCCTTGAGTTCGCTCTGCATGATCGAGCCTCCTCTCATGTCGTCGGGGCGTCAGTCTTGGGGACACCGCGGAAGTTGTTCGGCCCGCGCCGACGCGACCGGGCGCTCACCTGGCTCCGAGGCACTCGACACAGCGCGAACGCACCCCCCGGGTCTGCTCACCCCACTAAATTGATTCGACTAAATTGATTCGACGCATCCTTGGTCAGACCAAATAGTCCCTGAGCGGCTCTCCGATGTCAACCCCTATCTGCTCGAAAGGAAAGCATGAGCGAGGTCTTGCGGCGCGACTGCGGCGACCTGCCGGCACC
>CAXMLU010000475.1:0-1966 GCA_964194255.1 uncultured bacterium | reverse complement strand
GTCAGGCCGTCATGGCGTTGCTGGCGGGTTCGTCAATGACGGGATTTTCCAATACCCCGATTCCTTCGATCTGGATTCGGACAATGTCGCCGGCCTTCAGGAGCCGGGGAGGCTGCATGGCGATGCCGACACCGGCGGGCGTGCCGGTGGAGATGACGTCTCCCGGCTCGAGGGTGAAGGCGGTCGAAAGGTGCTCCACCATCTCCCAACAGTTGTACAGCAGCTGGTCGGTGGTGGCGTCCTGGCGGAGCTCGCCGTTGACCCACGTCCTCAGGTGCAGCCCGTGAGGGTCACCGACCTCGTCGGCGGTGACCATCCACGGACCCATCGGGCCGTGCGTGTCGAACGACTTGCCGAGGGTCATGGTCGGTGTGCGCATTTGCCAGTCGCGTACGCTCACATCGTTCACGATCGTGTACCCAGCGATCACATCGGGCGCCTTGGCGGCGGGAACATGGCGGCTGCGCCGACCGATGACGAACGCCAATTCGCCCTCATAGTCGACCATCTTCGACGCCCTGGGCACGTGGATGGGCGCACGGTGGCCGATCACGCAGGTCGATTGCTTGTTGAACCACAGCTGGTACTCGGGCTTGGCCGTGGTCGATTCGGCCACGTGGTCGGCATAGTTCAAACCGATGGCCAGGAACTTCGGAGGGCGGCGGACGGGTCCGCCCAGCCGCAGGCCGGCGAGGGGGAGTCGGGGAGCGCTGGCGGCGGCCGTCGCCAGGACATCGAGTCCATCGCCCGCCAGCACGTCGGCCAGATCTGAAGGCAGATCGGGCCGCGCCGAGGTGATGTCGGCCACCTCCTCGCCTTGGACCAGGCCCAGGTGAATGCCGCCAGAACCGTGGAAGCTCAGCACTCGCATGGACGCGAGCATGGCACCGCTACGCTGCCGAGATGCGGGTCGCCGTCCTGGCCCCGATCTCGTGGCGGGTTCCGCCTCGCCACTACGGGCCCTGGGAGCAGTTCGCCTCCAACCTCACCGAGGGACTCGTCGCCCGCGGTGTCGACGTAACCCTCTTTGCGACCGCCGATTCGATCACCTCGGCCCGTCTGATTGCTGCGGCGCCGACCGGGTATTCCGAGGACCCGGCTCTTCACGCCAAGGTCGAGGAGTGCCTTCATATCTCTGCCGTCTTCGACCGAGCCGGGGAGTTCGACCTGATTCACAACAGCTTCGACTACCTACCGCTGACCTACGCCGGCTTGGTGGACACGCCCGTGGTGACGACCATCCATGGCTTCTCGAGCGGGAAGATCCTGCCCGTCTACCGCAAGTACAACGGCAAGACCTGGTACGTGGCCATCAGCGACTCGGATCGAGAGCCGTCTCTCGACTACGTCGCGACGATCCATCACGGCATAGAGACGGATCGCTTTCCATTCGTGGCCAGACCGGAGGGCTACCTCCTGTACTTTGGCCGTATCCACCCCGAGAAGGGGGCGGCCGAGGCGATCGAGGTGGCCCGGCGGTGCGGGCTGCCGTTGAAGATGGCGGGGATCATCCAGGACCAGGCCTACTTCGACGCCCGGGTGGCCCCCGCCCTCGGTGCTGGCGTCGAGTATCTCGGATCAGTCGGTCCCGAGGTACGGGCACCACTGCTCGGAGGCGCGTTGGCTCTCCTCCACCTGATCAGCTTCGATGAGCCTTTCGGGTTCAGCGTGGTGGAGGCCATGGCCTGCGGTACGCCCGTTGTCGCCTGGCGGAGGGGCTCGATGCCCGAGCTGCTGGCTGACAAGTCCGCTGGCGTCCTGGTGGACTCCGTTGATGCCGCCGTCGATGCCGTCGCCGTCGCCGCCGCTCTGGACCGGGGCGACGTCCGCCGCCAAGCCGTGTCGCGCTTCGGGGTGGACCGGATGGTTGATGCCTACCTGGCGGTCTACCGGCAGGTACTGGGTGCTACACCGGCGCGCCCATGTTCCCCAGGAGGTTGAGCAGGTCGTCGGCGTGCTCCTCCTC
>CAXMLU010000474.1:0-1628 GCA_964194255.1 uncultured bacterium | reverse complement strand
GGCATCGACCGCATCGATCCCTCGGACAACGGCCACCTACGCCGAAGGCCGTCTCCGCCATCAGGATTGGGTCGAACCCAGCCGCGGTGCGCCGGCGTATTCGTGCTCGGCGGGATCATCAACGAGTACCGCTCTGCCGCCTGACCGAGTCCACCGACTGCGGGGTGCCGCGCGACGGTGCGCCGACATCGTCTCGGATTCACAGTGGCCGAGGCCGACGATCGCCCTCACTGGGCCGGGCCCCGCCCGGCAGGCGCGCACGAACGAGTGATCAGCCACGCCGAATCCTTGAAACGGAGTTTCCGGCACCGACACGCTTCGGCGCGACATTTGCACGCCAGCGACTTCCTCACCCACTTGGGCCTACCGTCGCTGGCCGCAACCTCGTCGGCCGGTTCGCCTAACGCATCACTGTCCACCCCGGGACGCCGACGACATTCGAACCCACCGCGCCCGATCGCCACGCCCTCGCCCTGGCGGCATGCGCAAGGAGGATGAGCCGGGGCAGCCGAGCCGGGTCTCCGGATCGCAGTAACGAGCGAGCGGGTTCGCTTGGTTGTAGCGGTAACCGGCGAAATCGATATGGCAACTGCACCAGAAATGCAGGATGTGTGATAGAGGGGGCCATCGCCTTCGGTACCGACGATGTGGTGGTCGACATGTCGGCGGCGACGTTCATGGACTCGACTGGGTTGGGCGTGCTTTACCAGTCCCGCAACCGCCTCGCCGCACTGCGCCGGAGACTGGTCATCCGGCGCCCATCCGAACGGGTACGGCGGGTGCTGGAAGTTTCCGGCCTCGACCGGGACACTTCCCCTCGACGCCTAAAGCTGCGACCGGCTGAGCTAATCGGTCACGGGGTCGGCCGGGACGGTAAACCACACTGCTTTGCCGTCCGTCCGGGGTTCGGCTCCCCACGCCAAAGTCACGGCCGCGAGCAGCGCTAAGCCTCTACCGCCTCCGCGTCGCCGGACGCTTCTAGCGGTGACGGCAGGACGGGGTGCCCATCCGCGACCTCGATCCACACCGTGTCCTCATCCCTGGCGATTCGGACCGTGAAGGCAGTGGCGGCGTGACGGACCACGTTGCCCGCCAGCTCTGAGACCGCAAGTTCAGCGGGGAACCCGTTCAGATGCCAGCCTTGGAGCGTGTCGGCCACGAGATGCCTCGCCGCGGACACAGCACCGGCACCCGCTTGGAACCTGACCTCGACCTCCGGGTCCACGCTCTAAGCCTCCTACTACACCCCGAAGCAACTCCTACCCTCTCATCCGAGTGGGCATGCCAGAGAGGCGACGGATCTGGGCCCGAACGCCACGGCGGCACGGTCGCGCCTCATGTGGCCCGCTCCTCGTGTCGATGTAAAGGTGGGATGAAGGCGGAACACGCAATCGACGGTGACGGGCTCTACCAGGTCACCTCGCTGAGTCGCGGCGGCTGGGGCTGGCGCTGCCTGTGCGGCTCTCGCAGCCCGCTATTCGGATCGGGCGGCGAAGCGGGCCAAGTGTTCTCGGAGCACGCCCAGTCACCGCCGGCGCCGCTGTCGCGCCGGGAGAGGCGAGACCAGAAACGCACGCAAACCTAGGACCGCCGCCGACGGTAGGGGGCGGCGCTGTTGCGTTGTCGTT
>CAXMLU010000473.1:0-1695 GCA_964194255.1 uncultured bacterium | reverse complement strand
CCGATGAGCATGCCGTTCTACGTCGCGCCAGAGCAGTTCATGAAGGACAAGGCCGACTACGCCCGCAAGGGCATCGCGCGGGGACGAGCTCTCGTCGGCCTGGTCTGCGAAGAGGGCGTGCTCATTGCCGCCGAGAATCCATCCAAGAACCTGCACAAGGTGTCGGAGATCTACGACCGGATCGCGTTCGCCGGGGTGGGCAAGTACAACGAATTCGACCAGCTCCGCCGGGCCGGGGTCCAGCATGCCGACGTGAAGGGCTACCAGTTCAGCCGGGAGGACGTCGACGCCCGCGCCCTGGCCAATCTGTACGCGCAGTACGTCGGGAACATCTTCACCCATGACATGAAACCGCTCGAGGTGGAGATCCTGGTGGCCGAGGTGGGCGCCAGGCCGGCCGACGATCAGCTCTACCACGTGCTCTACGACGGCTCGGTGGTCGAGGAGGAAGGGTTCGCCGTTCTGGGCGGCGAGGCGGAAGCCATCGCCGGGCGGCTCCAGGAGGCGTACACGGAGGGATGGGATATGGCCCATGCGTTGAGGGCGGCTCGCGACGCCCTAGCCGGCCCCGACCGCGTCCTCGACGCCACCGCGTTAGAGGTGGCCCTGCTGTCCCGTTCCACCGATCGGCGCACGTTTCGGCGCGTCGAGGACGAAGAGACGGCTGAACTCCTCGGCGCCAGCACCGCGTAGCGACTCACGGGCAGCCGGCGGTCGAGGCTCAGGCCACGCGAGGCTCAGGCCATGCCGTGCGCCATCTGCAGGGCGAACAGGGCCACCAGCACCCCGATGACGACGGCCACCATCAGCCGCGACCGGCTTGTCCCGACTCGTCCGTTGTGCTGGTCGCGTCCGTTCAGAAACGCGGATTCGACCTCGTCGGCCAGCAGCAGCTCGCGAGCCGACTCGAACTCGCCCTCGGGTACGAAGATGGCGACCGCCCCAACGGGATAGATGCCGTCGACACCACCCCGGAGCTGGGTCAGGATGCCGTCGGCGCCGAGGCGGGCGGCGATCACCTGGGCGTGGAAGCCATTCGGCACCGTCCTCAAGTGGACCATTCGGGCCCCGGTCACCCTACGACGGTAGCGTGACCGGTAATACTCCAGAGGCCACTAGGGTCGAGAATCCTGTCGTGGCTGCTGGAGTACGGATGGAACGTCGCATCTTCGGACTAGAGAACGAATACGGCGTTACCTGTACCCTCCGCGGCCAGCGCCGGCTCAGTCCCGACGAGGTCGCCAGGTATCTGTTCCGCCGGGTGGTGAGCTGGGGTCGTTCCTCCAACGTCTTCCTGGAGAACGGCGCCCGCCTGTATCTCGACGTCGGCAGCCACCCCGAATATGCCACTCCCGAATGCGACTCCATCCACGACTTAGTCGTCCACGACAAGGCCGGCGAGCGCATCCTTGAGCACCTGGTCGTCTCCGCCGAGGCCCGCCTGCGGGAAGAGGGGATCCGGGGCGTCATCTTCCTGTTCAAGAACAACACCGACTCGGCCGGCAACTCCTACGGTTGCCACGAGAACTACCTGACCAGCCGGCGCGATGACTTCGGGCACTACGCCGAGGTGCTGATCCCGTTCTTCGTATCTCGGCAGATCTATGCGGGCGCGGGCAAGGTGCTTCAGACAGCGCGGGGCGCCATGTACTGCATCAGCCAGCGGGCCGAGCACATCTGGGAGGGCGTCTCCTC
>CAXMLU010000472.1:0-4995 GCA_964194255.1 uncultured bacterium | reverse complement strand
TTGGACCTCGCCCGCGCCGAGATGGCAGCACACCGCCGCCCGAGCGCACCAGGAAGCCTGGACTTAGGCTTAAGCGGCTTGTCGTGATTGGCGACAGGTCCCGAATGGGAGGTGGACATGTCGAGTACGCAAATTAACGGCATCAGCCTGTGGTCTGAGACGCAGGGAACCTCAGGGTCACCGGTGGTAATGGTGCACGGTTCGTGGGGAGATCACCATAACTGGGACCTGGTCGCCCCCCAGCTAGCCGAGACGCACACCGTGCTCACCTACGACCGCCGTGGCCATAGCCAGAGCGAACGACCGACCTCGCAGGGCAGCGTGCACGACGACGTCGCCGATCTGGCCGCCCTGATCGAAGCCACCGGCATCGCTGCTGCCCACGTTGTGGGGAACTCCTTCGGCGCTTCCATCTGCCTGCGGCTGGCCGCCGAACGCCCAGAACTGATCCGTTCGCTGGTGGTCCACGAACCACCACTGGTGGGCGTCATCACCGAGGACCCGGCCATGGCGTCGATCCTGCAAGCCTTCGGGGAGCGCGTCGGCGGTGTGGTGGCATGCCTTGACGCTGGCGACATGGCCGGGGGCGCTCGGCGGTTCGTGGAGGAAGTGGCGTTCGGTCCGGGGGCGTGGGACCAACTGCCCACCGAGGTGCGGGATACCTTCGTCGCCAACGCCCCCACCTTCCTCGACGAGGCCCGCGACCCCGACGCTCTGACCCTCGATCTCGCGACGCTGAAGAGCTTCGATCGTCCCACGCTCGTAACCCAGGGCACTGCTAGTCCTCCGATGTTCTCGCCGATCGCCGACCGAGTCGCTAACGCCATCTCCACTGCGTCTCGCCACACCTTCATCGGGGCCGGGCACGTTCCCCACATGACCCACCCCGACGACTACATCAAGCGGGTGTCCTCTTTCATCGCCTGAACTGCCGGTGGAGGATGCCCTACATCGACGACGGTCAGCCGGTCTCTGCGACACCGCGGGCGATGGCGGGCGATGGAGTGCGGCGGTCCTGCGCTCAACGTGACAACGGCATAGACGGACCCGCTACTGGGCGGCCACGGTGAACAGCACCCCAACAACGACCTTGGCGATCAGGTCGGCGGTCCACTGGTCCCGGCAGGACGGTCTGGATCGTCGGCAGACGCCCAGCCGACCGTCCGCCAGCGGCAACGCCCCGGATGGCCGCGGCGTTCCCAACAAGTCAGGACTAGCTTCTGCGGGGCAGGTGAACTGATCGACAAGGAGGACAGAGTGCCCGTCAGGCTCGTCGCCCTGTGGGGCGCACCGCAAGTTGCTGAAGGATTCGACGAGGACTACGAGGCGACCCACGTCGCGCTTGTCGCCAAGCTCCCCGGCCTCAAGGGAGCGATCGCCTCCAAGGCTCTACACGGCCCGTACCATCGGATGGCCGAGCTAATATTCGACGACAGCGACGGCCTTCAGGCTGCCCTAGAGTCGAGCGAAGGCAAGGAATTGCTTGCCGACGCAGGCCGTCTAGAAAAAACATACGGGGCCAAACTTGACGTGCTGACCGTCGAAGAACAGGTTCGCATCGGCAGCTAGTCGGACCAGAAAGCGATCTCGACCTCACCGCGTCATCGGCCAGACGAGATGAGTTTGACCGCGCAACGAGTTCGAGCGCCGTCGCCCGTCGAGGGCGCGACGTCGTGCGCGCCGCCTCGGGCCGATCCTCGCCGACGCGTCGGCGCACTTCACTATCGAAGATGCCGTCGTCGCCGACGACCGATTCGTCCAGACGTGGCGCTACGACTGGGAGGACGGCCACATCCGAGACATCGACGTGATCACTGTGCGCGACGGCAAGGTCAGTGCCAAGCTCTCGTACGTCAAAGGGTGATGGTGTGGCATCCCTCGCCGTCTACGGACCGACAATCCTCACGGCAAGTACACGGTGCTGAGATGCAGATCCATTTCGAGATCCGAAACGTTGCCGTCCTCTTACTCACGTCCAAAGGTTAGAGTGCCCGTATCGTTCGGTAAGGGCGGATACCTCATACCAGGCGTACGCCGCTCCGGCCATCGACGCGTGGATCACGGGTCAGTCCAACCTCCGCTGGTCCGCCACGCATGCAAGCCCCACGACCCCGACGTGGTGAGGGTCGAAGCCGTTGCGCCACCCTGTCGGAACAGAATGTCCTCGGCGCACACGCCCCATCATCCGCATCGCTACCCACGCAGCGCCGGGGCGTAAGCCCCGACCTGGGCGAAGCCCCTGCGGGAGGAGGGAGACGGGAGGGCCATAGGGCCGGACTGAAGAAGACATGACAGAGCGTTCCCGGAACGTTCCGTTGGTTCCGGGAACACGTAACGCTCTTGGCCGAACCGGGGCGGCGGCCGAAGTTAGACGCCCGGCTGGCTGAGGGTTCCGAAGTTCCCGTAGTTCTATAGGGAACGAACTCGGGAACTAACTGTCAGTGGCCAGGTTGTCGTCCTGCGAAACAATGACCGCCAGGCGGAGCTTGGCGCGCTTGATGTTCGGAATGATGACAGCGTCGTCCTGCAGACGTTGGATGACCTGCAAGGCATCCTCCTTCCGACAACCCACCTTCTCTGCCAACCTCGACTTGGTCCACATATCTGGCTCACGGGCGAGGGTCTCCCGCACCTTGGCTTCGATCTCTGCCTCGTCGACCCCCTTGCCGTCTTCCGGCAAGCTGATGGTGAACGGAACGACCGTTGCGTCGTTGAGGCCGGGGCGGTTGAGCACCGCCGCAGGTCGACCACCAATCTTGGTCGGCCAGGCCTGGGTCAGGCGACCGCCCCGGTTCTTCCAGGAGACAATCCTGTTGCCCTCCATGTACACAGTGGTGCCTAAACGCCCCTTCCACTCCCTCGAACCGAAAAGGTCGTCGAACCGCCGCTCGTTACTGCCCTGAGCACGCTTCCGGGTGTGAAGGCTCAGCGCAAGGCCGAGCAGGTTCTGTTCACGCATGAGTTTGGACAGGTTGTTGAACAGGCGCTTGACGGGTACTCCCTCCTCCGGCTCTGACACCGCATTGGTGGCAGAGTCGATCCAGACTAGGTCGATCCTCAACTGGCTGACAGCTTCTTGAATGGCACGGAAGTCCAGGTCATCATCGAGTGTCAGTCCACCGGTCGAATGCCAGTACAACTGACCTGGGCCGATAGCAAGGCCGCGAGCCATCATGTCCGCATTGCGTTCGGCGGCGTCCTCTTCTTCCATCTCAGTGTCGATGAAGAGGATCCGCGTCGGCCTCGCCCCACCGACCTCAAAGAAGTCCATCACCGGCTGTCTACGCAATATCTGGCGCAACAACTGCTCTGCCATGAGCGTCTTCCCATCGCCTTCTTCAGCCGCAATGCCAAGGATGGACTTGACCGGCCAAAGGTCCTTCACGATGTATGGACGTACGGGTCGATCGGTCAGCGTGGTTACGTCCACAGGGCGGAGGGCGCTGTCCTCTGAACTGAACTGATTCGGCGCAGGTCCACTTGCGAGGGGGCCGTCGCACATACGCTCAGAATCGGCGTCCCCTCCCAAGGTCTCCGCCGAAGCCCCGGCGTCGTCCGGGGCTTCGTTGTTGGCGGACACCACTACCCCTTCGCCTTCCGGGCCTTGGCGGATTTGATGGCCAGGCCAGTGAAGTAGGCCCGCTTGGCGTAGTCGGCTCGACGCAGGCGCTCGGTTTCGGGGAGCTTGCGGTCGGGGTCGACCTCGTCAACGAACCGGGCCAGGAACCGGTCCCTGGCGGGTTTGGTGAGCACCTTCGAGTCATGCTTCGAATGGAGTGTGAGGGCCTTCTGGCGGGCCAGGAGCGACTTCTCCGATGACGTCATGGATGTGCCTCTGCAGTTCTGTCACCTCCTGGCCACGGTGCAGGCGACGCTTGCGGGGCACTACGGATCGGATTACCGGTCTGATGACCGGCACAGCGGTGAAGGTAGCGGTGTCCCGAAGCTCGGGGGTGGACCTGGCCTACACGCGGTCGCCGAGGGAGAGCCGACGCTGGGCTGCCCGAGCGCGCTCGTCGGCTGCCGAAGCTCCATAGCGAGCCAGCATCTCCCTCGTTCGCCAACCGGCCATACGCATCAGGTCACCCTCGTTGCCCTCGTTGGCCAGCCAATGGTGAGCGAAGGTGTGTCGAAACTGGTGGGGATGCACCTTTCCGATTCCGGCCATGATCCCCCGCCGATTCAACATGGCGGCGAGGCCGGACTCCTGAAGCGGCCCTTTGTCGGTCAGCCAGAAGCGGTCGGACACGGGGTCTTCGCGGCCGATCCGGGCCAACAGGTACTGATCGAGTGCCTTGGCGGCCTTCCGTCCGAACTGCACCCAGCGCGAACGACTGCCTTTGCCCATCACACTGATCATCTGGTCGTCGAGGAGTACGTCAGCGTTGCGGAGTCCGAGTAGCTCGCTGCGCCGGATGCCGGTATCTGCCAGCAGCCGGATGATGGCGCCGTCCCGACGATCGAGGAAGGACCTGGTGCCACAGGTGGCCAGCAGCGACTGCAGGTCGGGGATGGTGAGGACCGGCACCGGGCGCTCGGGCACGTTGGGCGGTCGGAGCTTGGCCATCGGGTTGGGGACGACATACTCCTCCTCGTCCAGCCACTTGAAGAACTGCTGGAGGGCGCGGAATCGGACTGATCCAGTGGCCGCCGACGAGCGGGCCAGGAGGGCGACCATGAAGTCTTGGATGTGCTCCGCCCTGATCTCCTGCGCGTTGGCAATCCCCCGCGGTGCCAGGTAGCTGGTCAAAGCGAGGACAGACTCTCGGTACGTCTGCACGGTCTTGATTGCCTTGTTCTCGGCCTTCAGATGGCGCTCGAAGGACGCCACCAGCCGGTCGAGGTCGCCTACGATGTTCATTCCGGTCCCTCCAATGGATGACTCGAAGCATGCGTGCTGCGAGCGCTATGCCGGTGGACCTCAAAGGAACAAAAGGATAAAGCCGCAGGTCAGGGCGGCAAAACTGACGGGGAGTAGCGCAGTGGTAGCGCTCC
>CAXMLU010000471.1:0-5330 GCA_964194255.1 uncultured bacterium | reverse complement strand
GGGCGTCTCGCCGTCCTCGCCCCAGTCGTAGACGGCCACGATGTTTGGGTGGCGAAGGGCGGCCACGGCCTGAGCTTCAGCTCGGAACCGGCGCAGAAAGGCGGGTTCGTCGGCGAGACCGGCGTGAAGGACCTTGACGGCGACCCGGCGCCGCAACGTGACATCGTCGGCCGCAAAGACGTGCGCGGACGCTCCCGTCCCGAGGGGCGAGACCAGACGGTACCGGCCCGACAGGACCCGGCCGACGTGATCGTCGATGCGCAGCGAGCCCACGGTTATCGAGGCTACTGGCTTCCCCGGGCGCTCCCGTGGACCTGAATGCGGCCAAAGACCGGCCCTCGGCCATGATGGATGGGTGCACATGGAGTTGGCCGACGAGCTCGAGGAGTTCGTACGTCGAGGCAGCCTCTGGGATCCAGAGGAACTGGGCGCCATGGTGACGCACCTGGAAACCGTCTCTGACACCACCGCGGATCCCATTCCTCGCCTTCTCTCGCGCCCGCTGGCCTCGCTCCTCGTCCGGATGCGGATGGGTGAGTTGCCCCCTCGTTTTGCCAATGACGTTGAAGGCATCGTCTATCCCCGCCTGTGGAAGGTGATGGAAGCCGTTCGTGACGGGATGCCGGACGGCGAGCTGCGGACCCGGATCGAGGTCCTCAACCGCCGGTTGGCCCGGCGATTCGCCGAGGAACAGCCGTGACGCAAGCCCGAAGCGATGGGTGGCCCCAGAGTTCGGACCGCAGTTGGGCGCTGCCGGCCGCCGCCAGCCTGGCCGCGCTGGAGGTGACCGCCCTGATCGGGATGCAGGCGCTCCGTGGCCACCGGTCCGCGCCCCTGATCATCGGCCTTCTGGCCGTGAAGTACCCGTTCTGCTGGGCCGCCGGGCAGCGCCGGCCAGGTGCCTATCTGGCGCTGTGGTTGTGGGAGGCCTCGGGAGCCGTGGCGGCGTTGGCCGTGCCCGGGCTTGGCGTCGTGGCGCGAGTTCTCGAGTTCGGCGTCGCGCTGAGCTGCCTCGGATTGCTGGCCGCCTCCGGGTCTCTCTTTCCGAGTCCGAGACTTCCGGGCAAATGAAGCTGCTCACGCCTCGCCGCATCGTCATCTCCGTGGTGCTGGCGCTGTCACTGACCGGCATGGGCTGGGCCCTCAGTCAGACGCGCACCACGCCCCGCTTCGTCTACAGGGACTCGGCCATTCGCCTCATCGTGCCGAGCGCAGGCGACCTCGACCTTCGCCAGGCCCGGATCGGTGTGGAGATCGATCCCGCCTGGACCGGCGTCCTTCAGATCGACGGCGTCGAGATCCCCGAGGATCAGGTGCAACGGGTCGTCGGCCTCAACCAGATCTTCTACACCCCGGGTCCCGGCAAAGAGACCGGCGCCCTCGCGCCCGGCCGGCATTGCGCCACCGCGTTCGTTTGGCGCATCAACCAACCCAGGGACCAGGGGCACCCATTCTCCTGGTGCTTCAACGTCCATTGACGCTCAGGGCAGCGAACCGCTCTCCAGCAGGGCTACGAAGCCGGCCTCGTCGAGGATAGGTACGCCCAACTCCTGAGCCTTGGCCAGCTTGGCCGCACCCGGCTCCGCCCCGACGACGACGGCAGTGGTCTTCTTGGAGACCGTGCCCGGCGCCTTGCCGCCCCGCTCCTTGATCATTGCCTCCACCACCTCCCGCGAGAAACCCGACAGCGTCCCAGTCACCACGATCGACATTCCGGCCAGGTTCTGGGCCAGGGTGGGAGCCGCGGGTCCTTCGAAGTTGACGCCGGCGCGGCGGAGCTTGTCGACGATGACCTGGGTGGCCTCCTGCGCGAAAAATTCGTGGACACTGCGGGCGATGACAGGGCCGATGCCCTCGATCGTCGCCATCTCGTCGACCGGAGCGGCCATGATGCGATCGAGGTGGCGCATGGCGCGAGCCAAAACCTGAGAGCCGGTTCCTCCGAGGTGCCGGATGCCGAGTCCGACCAGCAGGTTGGCCAGCGGCCGGGATCGGGACGCCTCGACGGCATTGCCGAGATTGCTCACCGACAGGTCGCCGAAACGGTCGAGCGCCCGGATCCGGTCGTACTCGAGGAAGTAGATGTCGCCCACGTCGTGGAGCAGACCCTGTTCGACGAAGAGACGCACGCTCTGCTCCCCGAGCCCTTCGATGTCCATTGCCCCGCGTGACGCGAAGTGGACGATCCCCGCCACTCGGCGAGCCGGACAGGCCAAGTTCGTGCAGAACGTGTCGCTCTCGCCCTCGAGTCGGATGAGCGGCTGCCCGCAGACCGGACACACGGTCGGAAACGTCCACTCCTTCCGACCATCGGGACGCTTCGCCAGGACCGGTCCCATCACTTCGGGGATGACATCGCCAGCGCGGCGAACGATCACGGTGTCGCCGGGACGCACGTCCTTGGCCCGGACCTGGTCTTCGTTGTGGAGGGTGGCCAGGCCGACGTTGGCACCGCCCACAAACACGGGCTCAAGCATGGCGAACGGGGTCGCCTTCCCCGTCCGGCCGATCGACACCATGATGTCGCGCAACAGGGTGGTGCGTTCCTCCGGCGGGTACTTGAAGGCGATGGCCCAGCGAGGTGCCTTGGACGTGAATCCGAGCTCGGCCCGCTGGGCGAGGTCGTCCACCTTGATGACAACACCGTCGATCTCGTAGTCGACGCTGTGGCGGTGTTCCAACCAGTGTCCGCAGAAGTCGTAGACCTGCTCGAGGCCCTGGCGAACGCGGATGTTGGGGTTGACCGGGAACCCGGCTTCCTCGAGCCACTCAAGGGTGTCGGAGTGGAGAACGAAGGATGGGCCACCGTCCAGGGCTCCGACCTGGTAGCTCCAGAACGACAGCCCTCGAGCCGCGGTCACCCTGGCGTCCTTCTGGCGTAGCGATCCGCCCGCGAAGTTGCGGGCGTTGGGGTACACGCGGCCGCCGGTCTCGGCTTGCCGCTCGTTGAGCTCCTCGAACACCGACGTGGGCATGTAGACCTCGCCGCGCACTGCGAGCACGCTCGGGACTCCTCCGGCTGGCAGTGCCAGTCGCTTCGGGACGGCCGCGATGGTGCGCACGTTGGCGGTCACATCTTCTCCGCGTGATCCGTCTCCGCGCGTCGCCGCCCGCACGAAACGGCCGTCCTCGTACAGCAGCGACATGGCGATGCCGTCGATCTTGAGTTCACAACAGAAGCCGATCTCGTGCTCGCTGCGCTCGGTGCCGATGAGGCGGTCGATGCGCTTCCCCCATGCGGATAGCTCGTCGAGGGAGAAGGCGTTGTCGAGCGAAGTCATCGGGGTCCGGTGGACCACCTCGGCAAACTGGGACGAAAGGGTTCCTCCCACCCTCTGGGTGGGAGACTCCGGATCGGCGAGCTCGGGGTGCTCTGCCTCGAGAGCGGTCAACTCCCGCATGAGCGCGTCGAACTCGGCGTCGCTTATCTCGGGCTCGTCGAGCTCGTGGTAACGGCGGTTGTGGTATTCGATCTGCTGGCGAAGCTCGGCGATACGTGGCCCGCTCGGGTCCTGGGCAGCCATCGCCGAGAACGGTAGCCCGCGGCGATGATGGCGGCGCGACCAACCGTGACGTAAGGCCGTGGGGGTTTTGGGGTCCCCCACGGCACCGCGATGAGGGCTTGCCCGAAGAGCAATGGCAGGATTCTGCCGCGACATGACGCCGAACCGACTCCTGCTATGGGGACTGCGGGCCGCCTGGGTGGTGCTCCCCGTCAGCGCGGGACCGGCGTTGGGGACGGCCCTACACCGGCACAGCCCGGACGTTCGCCTGATCGCCGGCGGCGCGCTGTGGGCGGGATGGGCGCTGGTGCTGGTCGCCACCCTGGTCCCCCATCCGGTGAGCCTCACCGTCCTGCGCGTGGCTGCGCCGGCCGCGCTCATCGCCGCCGTCGCCGCGGTCGCCAGCGGCCGTCCGTCCGCGCTGTCGGGAGGGCTGGCGCTGGCCACCACCTTGCTCGCCGCCGCTGTCGCGTTCGCCCCGGCCACCGGCACCCTGTTCGTGAACGGCGCCGCCTACCCGAACGAGCGCCGTTACCTTCTCCGTGTTCCCGGCCTCTTGTTGCTCGGCCCGGTCGAGCTGGCATGGGTGGCCGGGGTGGTGACGCCCGCCGCCGGGCTGCTCCTGCTGGCCGCCCACCAGTGGGTGCTCGGTGGGGTGGTCACTGCCGTCTCGGTGCCGGCGGCGGTGATCGCGGCCCGGTCGTTGTACACGCTGTCGCAGCGCTGGGTGGTGTTTGTGCCAGCCGGTCTCGTGCTGCGTGACCCGCTGGGACTTGACGACCCGGTGTTGTTTCGTCGAGCCACTGTGGAGTCACTCCATCCCGCTCCGGCGGACACCGACTCGCTCGACCTGACCCAACGGGCGACGGGCCTGGCCCTCGAACTGGTGTTGCGCGAGAAGGTGGCCATGTCCTTGAGCCGGCCCGGCCGACGTATGGGTGAGCCCGGCGCGTCGGCTCGCTTGCTGTTCACCCCGACACGTCCCGGTGCGGTCCTGGCTATGGCCGGCAAACGGCGGCTACCCGTCGGCTGAGACGGACGTGGCGATGCCACCACCGATGACGGCGGGTCCGTCGTACAGAACGACGCTCTGGCCGGGCGCCGCCCGGCGCTGCGCCGCAGCGAACTGCACTCGATGGCCGGCGGCGTCCCAGCGAGCCGGGACGGGCCGGCCGTGGGCACCGATCTGGACGTCCACCGTCACGCCGTCGTCGGGCGCGGCCGCCACCCACGAACAGTCGGATATGGCGATCTCGTCAATGAGGAGCTTGGCCAGCCCACCGACGACCACCGTGGCCGTGGACACGTCGACGGAGACGGCGAAGCGCCGCTCGGCGGCGCCCGAGAACGACAGCCCGCGCCGCTGGCCGACCGTCACTAACTGCACCGCCTCGACCATCCCCACGTCGACGTTGTCCTCCACCATGCGACCTGGCCGCAACTCGATTCGGTCGCGCAGGAACGCTTCTCGTCCGCCCGTGCGGGAGATGAAACACACGTCCTGGCTGTCGGGCTTGGAGGCCGTTCGCAACGCGAGCGAGGCGGCCACCGAGCGCACCGCCGCCTTGGTCAGGTCACCAACCGGCAGGAGAGTGCGGGCCAGCTGGTCCTGCCCAAGCATGTAGAGCACATAGGACTGGTCCTTGGCCCCATCCGCACCTCGTAGCAGTTGCCACAGGCCGCGCTCGCGGTCGAAGCCGACACGGGCGTGGTGCCCCGTGGCAATCGCGTCGAAGCCGAGCTGCTGCGACCGAACCAGAAAGCGGTCGAACTTCAGGTGCCGGTTGCACTCGATGCACGGGTTAGGCGTGCGACCGGTGCGGTGGG
>CAXMLU010000470.1:0-3857 GCA_964194255.1 uncultured bacterium | reverse complement strand
AGGTCCAGTACCGTCTTGACGTGCTTCGCGCTATCGACGACTGCGCCACCCAGGATGAGGTCATGGGCATCGTTCGCCGGGAAGGCTTGCGCTGGAGTGAGGTAGAGGCATGGCGACGGGATCTCGGAGCGAGGCGATAGCCGGCGCCGCGCCGACGCGCCGCCACCGCGCCCGTCGAGGAGAAGGCGAACGGCTGCGCCAGGAGATCCTCGCCGCCGCCGAGCGCCTTCTCCTCGAGACGGGCGATGAGTCGGCGGTGTCCATCCGGGCCGTAGCCGACGCCGTCGGCGTCACCCCGCCGTCCATCTACCTCCATTTCGCCGACAAGTCCGACCTCGTCTTCGCCGTATGCGAGGAACACTTCGCTCGCTTCGCGGCGAACTGCGAGCAGGCGACGGCCGGCGTCGACGACCCGATCGAGCGCATCTACCGCAGAGGCCGGGCGTACGTGCGGTTCGGGTTGGAGAATCCCGAGCACTACCGCATCATGTTCATGAGTAAGTCGGACTATGCGCCGGCGCGGTTTGCCGACGAGGAGATCGGCGCCAGCGCCGCGTTCGGCGGATTGTTGGAGGACGTCAAGGCCGCCGCCGCCAGCGGCCAGATCGTGGCACCCGACCCCTTCCTCGTGTCGTGCGGACTGTGGGCCACCGTGCATGGCATCACTTCGCTACTCATCTCCAAACCACATTTTCCCTGGCCGCCGTCGGACCAGTTCGTTGACCATGTCCTGGCTGTCTGCGGCCTCGGACTGGCGGCCAGCTAGGCCATCTCCGGCGCCGCCCGTGCCGCCGGGGAATCTTGACCGATCGGTCAACATCGGGAAAGCTGGGCTCAACCGCACTGCCAAGGAGTTCATATGGCCGATCCGAAAAAGCCACGCCCGGCGTTCAGTCCCTGGGATCGACGCGAGCTGCCCGGGGCGTTCTCGGTCGAGGAGACGGCCCGCCGAGTCGGCAACTACAAGTGGATCGAGATGCGCCTTTTCGAGGCTCTGGGGGGCTGGGTGGCCACCGTGCCTGAGCTCGACGTGAAGATGCGCCTCGGCACGCATTGCTACAAGCACGCCTGGCACTCCGAGCTGTGGCATAAGCGCCTCCCCGAGTTGCGGGAGATGAACCCCGAGCGGCTGACCAAGCCGGCCAACGAGGAACTCGTCACCTTCGTGGACGCGCTTACGGAACCCGAGAAGCCCGATCAGACGATCGAGAAACTGGTCGGCGTGTACCGCGTGCTGATTCCGCACAAGATCGCCGCTTACACCTACCACCTGAACAACACCTCGACGATTACCGACGCTCCGACCATTCGGAGTCTCAAGCTGATTCTCAACGATGAGTTCGAGGACTGGCGCGACGGCGAGATGCTCCTGCAGTCGCTCATCGAGACCGACGACGAGGTGGATCGGGCCGCGACGCATCAGGCGCGACTCGAGAAACTGATGCTCGCCGCCGGCGGAATCGCTGGTCCAGGGTCCATTGGTTCCAACGTGTTGGTGAGCGCCGAGGACGTGCCGGCATGAGGCGCCATCTGTCCGGCAGCGATCTGGCCCGAGACGGACGGTTTTCGCGGATCACCGTCGAGGAACGCGTCTCCGACCCGCGCATCGCGACCGGCGGCGCCGGCCGTCCCGGACGCAACTCGCCCTTCAAGCCTGATCGGCCCGGAGCGCCCGATCAGGCGCGGTCCCTCATGCACGGCATCTTCACCGGCGAGATCCAGGCCCTCGAAGGCGCGGGGAGGACATGTTTCGACTACGACGTCGGCACTGGACCGGACGACGTGCCCTTCGAGTTGAAGCTGGACATGGCCAGGCAATGTTGGGACGAAGCCCGCCACTGCGAGATCTCGGCCAAGCTCGGCGAGTGGATGGGGACGGAGATCGGTGAATACGCCGAGGGGACGTTCCTCTTCGAAGCCGCCTGCAACCCGGACCCGGTCCTGCGTCTTACCGGGGTCAACCGGGCCCTCGAGGGGTTGGCGATCGACGTGTTCAACACCATGCGGGAGTTCGGCGACCTGACGGGCGATCCGATCCTGTTCTTCTCCGAGGACTGGATGCTGGCCGACGAAGTCACCCACGTGAAGATGGGATCGGACTGGCTCCGCCGCATTACCGCCAACGACCCTGACCGCAGGAAGCGGGCGTTGGACTTCCAACGGGTGGTGGACAAGCTGTTCTCGGGGAATGGGTTCCGCGGGGATGAGGAGGACAGCCCGATCCGGCTGGCTCGCCAGTTCCGGGCGATGGCCGGCTTCTCGACGGAAGAAATCGACGACGTCGCCGATCAGTCCCGAGAGGCGAGAGCCGAGTCACGCGCCCAAGCCGCGGCCGCCGGGGTCTGAGGTCCGTGGCCAAGATTGTTGTCGCTCCCGAGACGTTCAACCTGGTGTTCTTTGAGGCCGAGAAGATCGCCGAGCTGGCCGCCGACGTAGCCGGCCGCTTGGGTCTGGGCGACGACGTGGAGCTCCGGATCGAGGTCGACGAACGAGTACCCCTGGGCCGGGTCCGGGTGACCTCTATGGAGCCCATCACGCTGGCGGTGGAAGGGGGCGCCTTTGAGGACCCCAAGCACCCGCGCCACCTGTCGGAGCGGTCGGTGCTCGACGCGCTCGGCCGGACTCTGCAAAAGGTTAAGGATCGTCTCGACCCCGCCTTCGGGGACCCCCCGGCCGATGACAAGCTTTCCCTCCAGCAGCAAGTGGCCTGGAACACCTACGCCGAGGGCCGCAACGAGCGCCAAGGCCTCGAAGTCCAGAAGCAGCGTTGGCTCTACCACTTCCGCAATCGCCACGGCTTCAGCGACGCCGCCGACTCGGTCTTTCAGCGGCTCTGGGAAGCGGACGACCTGACCTGGGCCGACATCGACGCCGCCTGCGCCACCACCTCCGCCGCCCGCGCCAGCTAGCGGCGGCTGGCGGCTTCGCAGGCCCGGCTATTTCAGGTCGTGGGCCGACAATCCTTCGAGCAGGTCGATCACGGGGGGTTGGCGGAGGAAGCTGGCGCAGGCCTGGGCCATCTCGACCATCTCGGCCGAGTCGAAATGGGCCCGCTGGGAGTCCAGGGAGTCCCACTTCTCGATGACCACGAATCGCCCGGTGGTCGTGACCGAGGCACAGAGGTCGATATTCCGGCATCCTGGCTGCTGGCGGGACATGACCACGTAGTTGGACAACACGGCCACGAGCCGCTGGGCGACGGGGATATCCACCGCCTCGACATCGAAGGACAGCGTGACGAGTACAATGTCCGGGGGAGCGGTGTCCACTGTCGAAGCACGCTACAGGGCGCCCGCCGATTCACCGATAAACACTCTAAGCAGGCAAGCGCGTGCACTTTAAGTGGTAAGGTCATGGTTCGCCCCTTGACGCCCTGGGTATCCTCGGGTTGCAGGGGGTTTTCACGGCGCTTACCGGGGAATGGATCCCTCCTTCCCAGCGTTATCCACAGGTCGACACCACCGCAACAGAACGAAGGGTTCGGAACAGATCTTGCCGAAGGAGCGCGTCGAGCGAGACGAGGAAGATCTCGTCCGCCTGTATCTGACCGATATCGGGCAGTATCCCCTACTTACCAAAGACGACGAGGTGCGCCTCGCCCAGGCTATCGAAGGCGGCAACACGGCGCGCCTGGAACTTGACAGTCGCACCCGCGAACTCACCGCCGCCCGCAAGCGAGAGCTGAAGCGCCAGGTCCGCGACGGAGCCAACGCCCAGCAGACCTTCGTCCAGTCGAACCTCCGGCTGGTCGTGTCCATCGCCAAGAAGTATCAGGCGTCGGGGCTTCCGCTCCTGGACCTCATCCAGGAGGGCAACCTGGGCCTCATGCATGCCGTCGAGAAGTTCGACTGGCGCAA
>CAXMLU010000469.1:0-11102 GCA_964194255.1 uncultured bacterium | reverse complement strand
GACGAGCCTCGAGCGCCGGTGTGGCGGGAGGAGCAGGCGGGAGGATGAACTGACGGGATACCGGCACGACGGAGGGCGGTCCCCGCAGAAATAGGGAGATGTCAGGCTGGAAGAGTCCGTCCGGAGCTCCAAGCGGCCGGCAACGCGACGCGGACCAAGGTGACCGCGGAGGCAGACGCCGACAAGGTGCGGCAGGCGCTGTCATCCGGTGTGGCTGGGCTCCAGATGGCGCGCACCGTGCTTGGCCGGAGGTCGAGGCAACGGCCAGGTCGACAGCAACGGTGCGCCCAAGGAGGTCACTCCGAAGACGGAGAAGTGAGCTCGGCCAGGAGGGCGGCGACGATGGACACATTGCCCTTGGAGCGTTCCCACTCGTCGCCGATGCGGGTGTGGTCGACCACCCCGCTGGCGTCGGGCGGGATACCGAGCACCTCAGTGCACGCGGCGGCGAGGGGTACGGGCTCGACCTCGTCGCCGTAGGCGGCGAATGCTTCCAGGCCCTCCCACAACTGCTCGACGAGAAGAGGGGGGTCCGAGCCGGTGGCCAGAGCCAGCGCAGTGGACGAGAACACCTCGTAGGTTCCGACCGACGGTGGTCGGCGGTAGCCGGCGACGGGATGGAGCCGCCACTCGAGCACGATGCCGCCGGGTCCATCCTCCCGCAACCAGACCTGAGAACCATTGACGTAGGCGTCGACGGGCTCGCCAAAACGCTCATCCAAGGCGACGACGATCACCGGGCTGACGCGCCAGACGCAGGTTGGGATGAGCACGGGCCTGCCAGGATACGAGCAATGTTCAGCGGCGTCGTGATCGCTCTGGCCGTCTTGACGGCGTGCTCGGCGGTAGGGGAAAAGAAGTCGGCGACTCCCTCGTCCCTGGGGGTGTCGACCACGGTGGCGTCGGCCCCCCCACCGTCCACTACAAGCACCGTGCCCGTGTCTCAGCCCGTCGGCTGCCCGGCCTTACCGACCCGCGGCGCGCCTGCCGCCGACCGACCCCGCTACATCCTGCACATCGCCGTCGATCTCGCCAACAATGCGGTCGAGGGCGACGAGACGGTCAGGTTCACGCCCAACCTGGCCACCGATCGGTTGGTCTTCCGGCTGTGGCCCAACGGGCCGGCACTGGCCGGCGCCGGCGCGCACCTCGAACCTGGGCCTATCAGCGTTGAAGGAGTGGCCACGGCAGTGAGCCGGCCCGATCCAACGACCGTGATCGTGCCCATCGCGATTGCCGCCGGCGCGACGGTGACCGCCTCCCTTCCGTGGCGGCTGACTCTGGCGGGACCGGTCTCGGACCGACTGGCACGCGTCGGCGACTTCGTGCGGCTCGGCTCCTTTTTCCCCATCCTGTCGTGGGAACCGGGAGTGGGATGGGCGATGGAGCCACCGACGACGGCCCACGGCGAGACAGCTACTTCCCCGGCGGCCGACTTCGACCTGACCATCGCCGTCCCGCCCGGCCTCACGGTGCTGGCTACCGGAGTGCCTGACGGCCACGGTCGCTGGCTGGCTACGGCCGTTCCCGATGTCGGCGTCTCCGTCGGCAACTTCGTGACGGCCACGGCCGTCATCACGGTCCCCCAACCCGTCAGCATCACCGTCGGTGTGGCCGTCGGTCTGCCCGAGTCGCCACAGAGCTATCTGGCCAAAGTCGAGCGGGTCATCTCGTCCTACAGCCAACGGTTCGGCCGCTACCCCTGGCCCGTCTACACGCTGGCCATCACCCCCGGACTTACCGGCGGCATCGAATACCCGATGGCAGTCATGCAGGGTCCGAACACGATTGGCCGGACCACCAGTCACGAACTCGGGCACGAATGGTTCTACGCCCTGGTGACCGACGATCAGGCTCGTGACCCCTGGCTTGACGAAGGACTGGCGACCTGGGCGGAGGAGGGCTACGAGGGCACGGTCGGTACGTTCCGGCGGGTCGCCATTCCCCCCGATGGTCAGGGCCGGGCCGGTTTACCGATGACGTACTGGGAGACGCGACACGGCTCTTACTACCTGTCTGTCTACGTGCAAACGGCCCAGGCGCTGGGAATACTCGGCGCACCCGATGCCGTCGACTGCGCGCTCCGCCTCTATGCGGCGCGTTTCGCCTACCGCATCGCCCGCCCGGCCGACCTCATCGGCGTTCTCGCCGGCCTGTTCCCTGGCACGACCGCCACCCTGGCGCGCTTCGGGCTGCACACGTAGGGTCGCGCGCATGAGAACGGTCATCGAGGTAGCGGACGCTGTACGCGGCGGGGAGCTGAAGGCCATCGAGGTCCTGGAGGAGTGTCTTGCCGCCATCGACCGCGCCAATCCCTCGCTGAACGCCTTCGTCGCCGTCGACGCCGAATTGGCCCGATCGGAGGCGATGGCGGTCGACGACGCGGTGAGCGCGGGCCGCGATCCGGGGCCGTTGGCCGGCGTCCCGTTCGGCGTCAAAGATCTCGAAGACTGCGCGGGGCTGCCTACCTCGTTCGGGTCCCTCCTGTGGAAGGGGCGGCCGCCGGTCCAAGCCGATTCCATCCATGTGGCCCGGCTGCGCGCCGCCGGAGCCGTGCCGGTCGGCAAGACCGCGGCGCCGGAGTTCGGCACGGTGCACTTCACCTCAACCAAGGCGTGGGGCACGACCCGCAACCCGTGGAACGTGGCAAGAACGCCGGGGGGGTCGAGTGGTGGGTCCGCGGCGGCGGTCGCCTCGGGCATGGTGCCGTTCTGCACGGCGAGCGATGGGGGAGGCTCGACCCGGATACCGGCCGCCTTTTCCGGGCTGGTGGGATTCAAGGCCAGCTTCGGACGTATCCCCGATCTTCCTTTGCACGATTCCATGACCGCGGTCGTGGGCTGCCTGGCCACGACGGTCGCCGACGCGGCTCGCCATCTCGACGTGGCGGCCGGCCCCGACGATCGCGACCGCACGTCTTTGCCGGCTGCGACCATGCGTTACGAGCGAGCTATCGAGGGGCTGACCGTCGCCGGGTTACGAGTGGCCTGGTCGCCTGACCTCGGCTACGCGGTCGTCGACCCGGAGGTGGGGGCGGCCTCGGAGGCGGCCGCGTCGGCACTGATCGAAGCGGCCGGCCTGCACCTCGTCGATCGGGCCGTGCAGCTCACTGATCCGGTCAAGACCTGGCTGTCGGCCGGCACCCTCGATCTGTGGCAGAACCTCGAGCCGGGCATGTGGCCGGAGCGGGCCGATGACTTCAACGGCATCACCCGGGCCATGTTGCGCAGCTCGGAGGCATCGACCGCGCCCCGGATCGCCCGGTCCATGGCCCGCCGGGACCGGCTGCAGGCCGACATGGCGGCCGTCTTCGCCGATGTCGACGTGCTCCTCACCCCGACTACGGCCATTCCGGCGTTCGCCGCCGAGGGCCCCATTCCCACCTCGATCAACGGCCAGGAGGTCGAGCCGGGGATGACGGTGCCCTTCACCATGCTGGCCAACTTGTGCTGGAACCCGGCCGTATCGCTGCCGGCCGGGCTCACCGCCGACGGACTTCCTATCGGGTTGCAGGTGATCGGCCGGAGACATGCCGACGAAGTGGTGCTGCGGCTGGCCCGCATCTTCGAGCAGGCCCGCCCTTGGCCCCGTCTGGCTCCGCATCAGCCGTGAAGGACAGAGCTCCAGTGGACGGCGGTCCGGGTCAGTGCCTGTGAGCCGTTCACGTTGTCGGGCTGAACATTGGTGCCCTCGTACCACTCGTTCCAGGACGTGACCATCACCCAGTCGGCCGACGTCGACATGGTCGCCTGCCACGTCTGGTCGTAGCGGGTCACACTCAGGCGCGACTGCACGGTGGGGTATGCGAGGCGAGTGAAGTGGTCGTCCTCACCCGGCGAGACCGTGGCCATCCACAGCTGTTGGTGGGCGGACGGGTCGACCAGCTGGCCCAGATGAGACTGCCAGGCCCAGAGCGACCTGGGGAGCGTTGTCGAGGTCGGTCTGTGGCACGGCCGTGAATCCGCTCGATCCGGCGGCGGCGAGGAGCAGGTCAAGCGCGTGGCCGTCACCTGCGTGGCCCTCAGGTGGGGCCAGACTCCGCCACCGGTGCCAGAAGGCGAAATGGGCGCTTCGGTTATTTGTCGCGCTGGTCTCGGAGGAACCGCTCGGCTTCGGCGGCCAGATTGTCGACACCGGGCACCGGCCGGTGCTCGAGGTCGTAGGCCTGCTCGAGGTCGTGGACATAGGCGGAAATCTCCGGGTCGGCGTCGACCCGCTCGCTCACCTCTCGCTCATAGTCCCCGGCGGCCAGGCCGAGATCGCCGGTGTCGACCGTCGACTCCAGCAGCAGGGCGACCCGTTCCACCAGTGCCCGGGTGGCCTTCGGCGACGGCACCTGGTGGACGTAGTGAGGAACGGTGGCCCACAGGCTGGCTGAGGCCACGGCGGACTTGCTCAGCGCGTCGTGCAGAGCGCCGACGATGCCCGTCGGTCCCTCGTAGCTGGACGCCTCCATCCCCAGCTCGCGGGCCAGACCGGTCGTGGCGGTGGTCCCGGTGATGCGAGGCGGGCGAGTATGAGGCACGTCGGTCAGGAGGGCTCCGAGGGTTACCGCCAGCTCCGTCCCCAGACTGGCAACGATGTCGACGATGCCGGCGCAGAACGTCCTCCACCGCAGCTGCGGTTCGACGCCGACCAGGAAGATGACGTCTCGGCCGGTGCCTGGCACCGCCGCCGCGGAGAACTGATTGGCTGGCCATTCGATGCGGCGTAACGATGCGTCGTCCAGGCGAACCTGGGGGCGGCTGACGGTGAAGTCGTAGAACTCTTCGGGGTCGAGAGTGGCGAAGGGTCGCGCTTCCCATCGCTCGACCAGGAACCGCACAGCGGAGGAGGCTGCGTCACCGGCGTCGTTCCAGCCCTCGAACGCCGCGATGAGGACAGGCCGCCGCATCCGCGGATGCCGTTCCCACCGGACAAAATCCATTGCCAGACGGTACTTCCCGCCCGGGATGTCACCAGTGCAGTCGAACGGGGCGGTCGTCGTCGACGGCTTTTGCCCGCCACCACCACCCGGATCGGCCGGATCCGTCCCGAGGGCAGCAGGAGGAGTTCGTGGCTGGCGGGCGGGGAGCGAGACTGGATCGATACGGCCAGCCCGGGTCGTGCCAAGCATGATGTCGAAACGCATGGCGGTCACCTTCATCGGGCCGTCCGGCGCCGCCGCGAAGAAGGCCGGATCGACCGACGTCACGTTGTAGGCCGCCGCCGGCAGGTAGAGGGCGACGATGACCCGTGGTGGAAGGAAGGGCGGGACGCCAAAGGCCGGCCCGTCGCCTTCGATGGGGTCGGACGTCACGTCGCGGTACGGGATTTGGGACGGCGAGCTGCAGGCGAACGATCGTCGTGCCCCCAGGGCCTCGTTTGGTGGTGAGGGTGGCGGGTGGGTTCGATATACCAGTCGAGCTTGTTCACGCCGTTGCCACCGCCACCTCAGGAAAGTTCGGCGACATGGAGGTGTTGCGCCACTCCCGGCCGGGTCCGAGAAATCCGTAGATCTGTTGGAGGTTGGCGGGAACGGCCACGGACTGGCTTTGGGGGAGGAGGAGCGCGGCCGTCTGGTGGAACAGCCCAAGCTTGATTCGCCCGCCCTCGATGCGAGCCACTCCTGCACTCAGCGGCGTGCCGCCACCGCCGCGCGTCTAGCGTTGTTGGCCGCCAGCACCAGGTAGTCGCTTGGTCCCGTCGGAAGCCGCCGGGCATTGGCCAGCAGGTCCGCACCATCGGCCAGCTTGTGGTCGGCGTGGGCCAATCGGGACGTCATCCGGTTTCGCGCCGACGCCAGCGGGGGTCAGCAGCCAGCCCCGAGGGGGTTGCGATCCGGCTCGCCACAATTGCGAACGCAGCGTGGTGACCTCGTTGGTCAGCGTGTTTGACGAGGGCGAGACGGGCGGCGGGATCCGACCCCTTGGCATTGAGATCGGCCTGGACAGACGTCGGCGACCGGCGTCCCACCGAGCCAATGCGGGCGGCGACGGCGGTCAGATCACGAACACCGCGGACCTGGGTGCCCGGCCACCGGCAGCGGCACGAGCATCCGCAACCAGAGGCTGGTGCGAGCCCGCCGGTCGGCGGCCCGGAGGCGGCGGTCGGCTGCCACGGCCGGGAGCCCGCCCTCGGCGTCCACTCGCTGGAGATTGAGCCCGGCGAGGGACTGCTGGCCGGCCTCCACGTCGTCGCGGATGCGCCAGACGTCACGAGCGGCGAGACCACCGAGGGCCAGAAGCCCGGCAACAGCCACCAGACCGATGGCGGTGGCGGGCCGCCGGGTCGGCACGGTCGCCGAAAGGTAGCCGGGCCGGGGCCCTGAACATTGTCGCTGCGGGCTCGTAGCCTGTGGGGGTGACCGCGGATGTACTCGAGCAATTCTCGCCCAGCACACGCGCGTGGTTTCAGGCCACGTTCGCCAAGCCGACGGCGGCTCAGGTCGGAGGATGGGACGCCATCGGCCGCCGGGATCACACGCTGATCCTCGCCCCGACCGGGTCAGGCAAGACCCTGGCGGCATTCCTTTGGACGCTCGACCGTCTGTTTTCGGTCCCGCTTCCCGACGAGCGGGCCCGATGCCGGGTGTTGTATGTGTCGCCGCTCAAGGCCCTCGCCTATGACGTCGAACGCAATCTCCGCGCTCCGCTCACGGGCATTGAACTCGAGGCGGAGCGGTCGGGATCAGTGGTCTCCCCGCTGCGGGTCGCGGCGCGCACCGGGGACACGCCGGCCGATGCCCGTCGCATGCTGCCCCGCCATCCGCCCGACATCCTGGTGACCACCCCGGAGTCGCTCTACCTCTTGCTCACTTCCTCGTCGGCGTCGATGCTGGCGTCGGTGGAGTACGTCATCCTTGACGAGGTCCACGCCGTGGCCGGCACCAAGCGGGGTGCCCACCTGGCTCTCTCCCTCGAGCGACTCGAACGGTTGATGGCAGCCGGCGGTCGGCCACCGCCGCAGCGCATCGGTCTCTCCGCCACCCAACGTCCGCTCGAGGAGCTGGCTCGCTGGCTGGGCGGCAGGCGGCGCCGAGTCGGGTCACCTGACTGGGAACCACGTCCGGTCACGATCGTCGATGCCGGGATGCGCAAAGCCCTGGACATCTCCGTCGTCGTGCCGGTCGAGGACATGGGAGCTCTGGGCCGGGCGGCCGCCACCGACGACGCGCTCGCCATGTACGGCGCGGCCGCCGGCGATCCGGAGGTGCGCAGCTCGATCTGGCCGTCCATCTATCCATTGCTGCTCGATCTCATCCGGTCGCACCGCTCCACCCTCCTCTTCGTGAACTCGCGACGCCTGGCCGAGCGGGTGGCGGGCCGCCTCAATGAGCTGGCCGGCCCGACGCCGTCGGGTGCAGAACTCGTACGCGCCCATCACGGTTCCGTGGCCCGCGAGCAGCGGCTCGAGATCGAGGACGCCTTGAAGTCGGGCACGCTCGCCGCGGTTGTCGCCACGTCCAGCCTCGAGCTCGGTATCGACATGGGCGCGATCGACCTGGTCGTTCAGGTGGAGGCGCCGACATCGGTGGCCAGCGGGCTCCAGCGCATCGGGCGAGCTGGCCATCAGGTTGATGCGCCGTCCGAAGGCCGGGTCTTTCCCAAGTTCCGTCATGATCTTCTGATCGCGGCGGTCGTCGTCGAACGGATGCACCAGGGCCTCATCGAAGAGACCCGAGTGCCGCGCAATCCTCTCGACGTCCTGGCCCAGCAAGTGGTGGCCACGGCCGTGAGCAGTCAGATCTCCGTCGACGATCTGGCCGACATGGTCGCCGGCGCGTATCCATTCGCCGAGCTGTCTCGGGAGGCGCTGGAAGGTGTTCTCGACATGCTGTCGGGGCGCTACCCCAGCGACGAGTTCGCCGAGCTGCGGCCCCGCATCACGTGGGACCGGCTGGCCGGCACGATCGCAGCCAGGCCCGGGGCCCGCATGCTGGCCGTCACCAGCGGCGGCACGATCCCCGACCGAGGCCTGTTTCCGGTGCTCACCCCGGGGTCTGACGGCCAGTCCACCGGCGGCGTTCGCGTCGGCGAACTCGACGAGGAGATGGTCTATGAGAGCCGGGTGGGGGAGACCTTCGTGCTCGGCGCCACGACATGGCGGATCGAAGAGATCACGCGCGACCGGGTGATCGTGACTCCGGCTCCCGGCCAGCCCGGCAAGATGCCGTTCTGGCACGGCGATCAGCTGGGCCGGCCCTTCGAGCTGGGCCGGGCCGTCGGAGCATTCGTCCGCGAGGTCGGCGAGTGGAGCGATGAACGACTGGCCGAACGCTGCGACCTCGACCCCCTGGCCGTGCGCAACCTGCGGGCGTACCTGGCCGAGGAGCGGGAGGTCACTGGAGGTCTTCTGCCGACCGACCGCCAGATCGTGGTCGAACGCTTCCGCGACGAACTCGGCGATTGGAGGATCGCCGTACTGTCCCCGTTTGGGGCCCAGGTCCACGCCCCCTGGGCGCTTGGCATCGAAGCCAAGATCCGCGACCAGCGCGGCATCGAGGTGCAGGCGATCTGGAGCGACGACGGCATCGTCGTGCGGCTTCCGGAGGCGGAGGAGTCCCCGCCCGCGGAGTGGGTCGTTCTCGATCCCGACGAGGTCGAAGACCTGGTTGTCGCCGAAGTCGGCGCCTCGGCGCTGTTCGCCGCCCGATTTCGCGAAAACGCCGCCCGGGCCCTTTTGTTGCCCCGCCGTCGTCCGGGAACGAGGACACCGTTGTGGCAGCAGCGGCAGCGGGCCGCCGACCTTCTGGCGGTGGCGTCCAAGTACGGGTCGTTTCCCATCCTGCTCGAGACCTATCGGGAATGCCTCCGCGAGGTGTTCGACCTGCCTGCCCTCGTGGGCCTCATGACCGACATCCGGTCCCGGCGGGTGCGGGTGGCGCAGGTAGACACCGCGCTGCCTTCGCCGTTCGCCAGCTCGCTGGTCTTCAGCTATGTGGCCAGCTTCATGTACGAGGGCGACGCCCCGCTGGCCGAGCGCCGCGCCCAGGCGTTGACGCTCGACCGGCGCATGCTGGCCGAGCTGGTCGGCTCAGAGGAGCTCCGCGATCTGCTTGACCCAGTCGCCCTCGCCGGACTCGAGGCCGATCTGCAATGTCTGGATGAGCACCGCTGGGCGCGATCGGCCGACGCCGCCCACGATCTTCTGCGTCGTGTCGGCGATCTCAGTGTCGAGGAGCTGCGGGCCCGGGCCACCGAGGATTTCGCGCCGGACCTGATCGGTCAGCGCCGAGCGGTGGCGGTGCGGATCGCCGGCGTCGAGCGTCTCATCGCCGCCGAGGACGCCGGCCGCTACCGCGACGGCCTCGGCGTGCAACCGCCTGTCGGTATTCCGGACGCCTTCCTCGAGCCGGTTCCCGATGGGCTGGTCCAAATCATCCGGCGATGGGCCCGCACCCACGGCCCATTCACCACCGATGAACCCGCGGCCCGGCTGGGGGCGCCCCCCGAGCGGGTCGAGGCGGCGCTCACGCATCTGGCCGAAGAGGGCCGCCTCGAACGGGGCGCCTTCCGTCCCGACGGAAGCGAACGGGAGTGGTGCGACGCCGAGGTCTTGCGCCTCCTAAGGCAGCGATCGCTGGCGGCGCTGCGCCGCGAGGTGGAGCCGGTGCAGGCCGACGTGCTCGGCCGTTTCCTTCCCGCCTGGCATGGCCTGTTGAAGCGGCCCGAAGACGGTGGGATGGGAGGACTTGACCGGCTCTACGAGGTCATCCTCCAGCTCGAAGGTCTGGCCCTGCCGGCCAGCGCCCTCGAGCGTGACATCCTGCCCAGCCGGGTTCCCCGGTATTCGCCGGCTCTTCTCGACGAACTCCTGATGTCCGGCCAGGTCATGTGGGTGGGGGCCGGACCTCTGGGCCGAGACGATGGCCGGCTGGCGCTGCTCGTGCGGGAGCGCGCCGGGCTGTTGTTGAGCCGACTTGGACTGGCCGGCGAGCAGCCAAAGGAGGAGGAGCACGAGCGGCTCCGCGAGGTGCTGTCGAGACGGGGAGCGTGCTTCTTCCGCGACCTGGCCGGCACCGACGATCGACACACCACCGACGCGCTCTGGGATCTGGTGTGGGCCGGTGAAGTCACCAACGACGGGTTCGCGGCCGTCCGGGCGTTCGCCGGCGGGCGGTCTGGACGCCACACCAGCGCAGCGAAGCGGCGCCCGCGGCTCGGCAGTCTCTCCGTTCTCGGTTCACCCCGCACCCAGGGCCGCTGGACGCTGGTGGCCCAGGAGCCCGCCCCGAGCTCCTCGGCCAACCAGGCGGCGGTGGCGCTGGCCGGAGTTCTGCTCGAGCGCCACGGGCTCCTCACCAGGGAGGCGGTGCGAGCCGAAGGAGTTCCAGGCGGATTCGCTTCGGTCTATCCCGTGTTGCGGACCATGGAGGAGGGCGGACGCATCCGTCGCGGGTATTTCGTGGCCGGCCTGGGCGGCGCCCAGTTCGCCCTTCCCGGTGCCGTCGATCGCCTGCGGGCGGCGCGGGACGCCCCGACTGGGGCCGTTCTTCTGGCTGCCACCGATCCGGCCAATCCGTACGGCGCGGCCATCCCCTGGCCCGTGCGAGGACCCCAGCGGGCGGCCGGGGCCTATGTCGTCCTGGTGGACGGTCTGGCGTCGCTGTACCTCGAGCGCGGTGGCCGCGGCCTGGTGGCTATGCGTCCCTGCGACGGGCGATGGGAGGCGGAGGCGGTCGCGGTGCTGGGGCAGCTCCTCGATGGTGGTCGCCTCTCGCGGCTGGCTCTGGATCGCTACCCGGCGGAGCTAGAGGCGGTGCTGCGGACCGCGGGCTTCGTCCCGAGTCCGAGGGGACTGATCCGCTACGCCTAGTGCCTCGGCGGGAGGCTGATGCCGGAAGGCGACACCATTTTCCGCACCGCGGACAACCTGCGCCGTTGGCTCGGCGGGCGGGAGATCACCGGCGCGTCAGCGACCGTGCCCGGGGTGGACGCGACGCGGCTGATTGGGCTGCGCGTCGAGGCGGTCGAGGCGCGGGCCAAGCATCTCTTGATGCGGTTCAGCGACGGAGCCTGCCTGCACACCCATCAGGGGATGCACGGCGCGTGGTACGTCTATCCAGCCGGAGCGCGTTGGCGAAAGCCAGCCCGACAGGCCCGGGTCGTCCTCGAGGCGGG
>CAXMLU010000468.1:0-6427 GCA_964194255.1 uncultured bacterium | reverse complement strand
CACCAACACCGTGCGCGTGACCATGATGAACCTGCGCAAGAAGCTGGGCGCTCCGGCGGTGATCGAGACGGTCGTGGGGGTGGGATACCGACTGTGATCCGCCGGCCCGTTCTGCCCCGTCGGAGCGCTCGGCTCCGCCTGACGTTGTGGTACGGCGGGATCGTTCTGCTCACCGGGGTGACGTTGCTCACCCTGACGTATGTGCTGATGAGCCGGAGCCTGAGAGGCGATCCTGGTGGGGTCAAGGCGGCCATCGAGCGCCAGCTTGCCCGCCACGTGCACGAGGTGACCGTTCCGCCGCCCGCCGGGGTGGGCACCGACCTGGGTAGGACGGCCGGGTTTCCTGATGGCCTGCCGGCGCGGATGTTCCAGCTCGACGGTCCCGTCGTGGTCGCCCTCCCCGACCCGGGCACCACACCGGTGGCGAGGGCGTCGGGGCAGCCGGATGGCCTTCCTCCCCACGCTCGCAGTGCCGCGCCGACGACGACCGCCGTCCCGCAACCGGCGAAGGGGGTCACATCAACGGTGACGGCGCCGCCGCCTGCGCTGGCCGCGGGTTCGACCGCGACAACCCTTTCCCCAAATGCTCCCGTCGCCAAGGTGGTGGTATCGCCCACTCATCCACCAGTGACCCAGCCGGCCGTCGCCGCGCCGACGGCGACCACCCCTCCGGAATACGTCCTCACCCTGCCCGCCCTGCAAAAGCGGACGATCGCCCAGGCCATGCACCAGCTCGTGCAGCAGTCCGGCGTGGCCCTCGCCCTGCTGGCCCTGGTGTCGTTGGTCATCGGCTGGGTCATGGCCGGCCGCATCCTCCGGCCGGTCAAGGAGATCACCGCTACCGCCCGGCGGCTCTCGGAGCGCAACCTGCACGAGCGCATCGGACTCCAGGGACCTGACGACGAGCTGCGGGAGCTGGCCGACACGTTTGACGCCATGCTCAGCCGGCTCGACTCGGCGTTCGCCCTCCAGCGGGACTTCGTCGCCAACGCCTCCCATGAGCTGCGCACTCCGCTCACGATCATCCGCACCGATCTCGACGTGACGATGTCTGATCCGGACGCCACGATGGGCGACTACCAGGACATGGCCGCCACCATCCACCAGGCCACCGTGCGCTCCGAGCGGCTTATCGAGGCCCTTTTGACCCTGGCGAGGACGGATGGTCCGGTGGAGGGGTGTCCGATTGACCTGGCGGACGTCTCGGGTCAGGTCCTCGACCAACTCAGGCCCGTGATTTCCGGGGCCGGGCTCCGGGTCGACGCCACGCTCGCGTCCGCTTCGGTGCTGGGCGATCGTTCGCTGCTCGAGCGGCTGATCGGGAACCTGCTGGAGAACGCCATCCGGTACAACCGTCTCGGAGGGTGGTTGTCGATTGAGACCGGCCAGGCCGGCGACCGGGCTCGTCTGCTGGTGGCCAACAGCGGGGAGCGCCTCGACCAGGTTGAGGTCCCCGTGCTGTTCCAGCGCTTCTACCGGCGGGATCCGTCCCGCAGCCGGGCGACTGGTGGCGCCGGACTCGGGCTTTCCATCGTGGAGGCCGTGGCGCGGGCCCATGGCGGACGGCTCGAGGCAACGGCCCTCAGCGGGGGTGGGTTGCGGATCGTCACCGAGCTGCCGCTCGTGCCGAAGCCGGCCGAGCTGGTGCTGAACGGCCCAAATAAAGGTGGGATAAAGGGCCTACTTACCACACCTTTATCGCGCGTTCCGTAGCGTTCGGGCTGGGCCGCTGGCTTGTGTGAAGCGGCTGACAAGGGGTTCGCCCTCGGCGAGCTCGCCGGATCGCCGACCGGGGAGTTCGCCGGGGTCACCCACCGCCTCGCTACAGCAAGCGAAGTTGCTCGGTACGAGCGGCTCGCTCGGCGAGGGGCTCCCAGCCCTTGCGCCCCCGCTGGCCGGTGCAGCGCACCTCGACCCGCTCCACCGATATGGCGCGTGACGCTCCTTTGGCGTCGATGATGCCGATGCTGCCATCGCGTTCGAGCCGGGCCACCGTGCCTGCCTGCCAGCGACTCCCGCGGCGCCGAAACCGGACGGCCTCTCCCGCCGTCAGTCCCAGATGGCCAAACTCGGGCTTCACGGCGGTCGTCGTGGCCTTCAGTGAGGTTCGTTGTCAGTGAGTTCGGCTTCGACCCGCGCCTGGAGGCGGCGCATGCCCGCCAGCCATCGTTCGGGTTCGGTCGCCTTCCGGCGCACGTACTCGGCCACCTCGGGGTGGGGCAGGATGAAGAAGTGCTCCGCCCGTAGGCCCTCGACGACGGCCTCGGCCACGTCGTCGGGCTCGAGCAGACCGCCTGATGCCAGCACCGCCGAACCGGCGGCGGCGCCGATACCGCTCAACAGCATCGGGGTACGGACGCCTTGCGGACAGAGGCAGGAGACCCGGATGCCGGCGTCGCCGTAGGTGATCGACAGCCACTCGGCCAGCGCCACCGCGGCGTGCTTGGTGACCGAGTAGGGGGCGATGCCGATGTTCGTGAGCAGGCCCGCGGCCGACGCCGTGTTGAGCAGATAGCCCTCGCCGCGATCGAGCATGCCCGGCAAGACATAGCGGGCGGCGAACACGTGGGCCATGACATTGATCTCCCAGATCTGCTGCCATTCGGCGTTGGGCACATCGATGCCACCGGCGGGGCCGCCGATGCCGGCATTCGAGCAGAACAGATCGATCCGGCCGTGGGCCTCGATGGCCCGACGCACGAGTGTCTCGACGTCCGCCTCGTGGGCCACGTTGGTCGTCATGCCGATCCCGCCGATCTCCTGGGCGACGGTCGCCGTCCCCTCGCCGTCCAGATCGGCGACGACGACGGCCGCGCCTTCGGTGGCGAATCGCCGGGCCATGGCCCGCCCGATCCCACTGGCTCCGCCCGTCACCACTGCTACCCGCCCCTGAAGCTCCATGGCGGGCATGGTACGCGCCGGGTGGCACCCGACGGCGCGGCCCGGCCTCGCTCACAATTGCGCAGCTGGGGGGACTCCACAGTTGCCAGGGCGGTTCGCCGCCCCGGCCCGTCTCGGCTCGCCCCGGCCCGGCGTGGCCCGCCCCGGTCCGGGGTGAACTGGCGACCAATCAGTGCGTGGGACGCAGCACCAATTGGTCGCTGGTTCCGGCGCAGACTCCGGTCAACGAGTGCTGGCCTCGATCACCGATTCGAGCGAGGCTTGGATGAGTCGGCTCAGAAGGCCGGGATCCTCGACCGCCTTGGCGTCGCAGTTGATACCGATGTCCATGCTCGACGCGTAGGAGAGCAGAGTGACGTTGCACGCCGTCCCCCCGGTCGGGCCGAAGGGGTAATTGGCCAGGATGCGGGCCCCACCGATGTACAGCGGCACCGGGGCGCCCCGCACGTTGGAGACGGCGAAGTCGACGGTGTCCACCTGCTGGCGCGCCATGCGCAGGACGAAAGCGGGGGGCAAGGCCGCGACCAGGCCGGCCAGCGACTCGGTCACGCCGAGCACCCGCTGGCCCTTCACGGCGCTGAGCCGGTCGTGCACGGCCTGCATCCGGACCCGAGGGTCCTCGATACCCGCAGGCAAGAGCATGCGGGCCGGCAGGAAGGCGTTGCCACCGGCAGAGCGATCGGCCCTCGTGCTGACCGGCATACTGACCCGCAGCTCGTCCGGTTCGACGCCGAAGGCCCGGTGGTAGTCGCCGACGCCACCGAGCACGCCTGCGACATACAGGTCGTTCAGCGTGCCACCGAGGGCCCGCGCCGCGGCCAGGGCCTTGTCGAGGTCAGCGGAGAAGACCTCCAGCTTCCGTCTGAGCGAACGGTGTCCTGCCCACAGGGCGGAGTGGGCGCCATCGGTCACGAACATCTGGCGCAACGTGGCCCGCGTCGCTTCCACCGCGTCGACGGCATCCCGGGGGATTGTGAGCGGATGCCCGACGCTTTCCCGGACTCCGGCCAGCGCCCGGCGGCCCAGGTCGAGCGGGAGCCGGAGGGCGGTGTCTCCCACCGTTCCGAGCAGGGCCGAGACCGCGCCCGGGAGGGTGACGGGCGGCGCTGGCTCCGGGTCGGGCTCTGGCTCCACCTCGGCTGGCGAGCCGTCCTGGCCGGCCGGCGACCGCTCGAGGTCGATGAACTGGGCCGAGAGGCGGACGGCTCCCACGCCGTCGCTGATGGTGTGATGCATCTTGCTGATCAGGGCGGCCCGACCGCCCTCGAGCCCCTCAACCACGGTGAACTGCCAGAGGGGCCGAGCCGCGTCGAACGGGTCCTCGAGATGGAAGGCGGCCATGTCAAGCAGTTGGCGGTCGGTGCCCGGGTTAGGCAGGGCCACCCGCCTGACGTGGTACGCCAGATCGAAGTCGGGGTCATCGGCCCACGTCGGCGGCCCGATGGAGACGAGTGGCTCTACCACTCTTTGGCGGAGCCGGGGGATCCGATGCAGCGCTTCCCGCATGCGGGCCAGGAAAAGGGCCTGATCCGGGGGACCGTCCAGAATGGTCAACGTCTGATACGACGATCGCATGATCGGGTCCCGCTCGACGAACCACATCAGCGCTTCGGCGTCGGTCATCCGCCGGTGGAAGAGCAGCGTGCGTTCGGCTTTGGGCGGCGCAGCCGTGGCCTGAATATCTGCGCGGATGTCCACCATGGTCGGAAAGGCTACCCCGACCGCCGGACCCCACTCAGCGTGGGATCGACGTGTGCTTGAACTCGTTGAGGTCGGACCAGCCACCGGCCAGGTCGACCACCCGGTCGATTGTCTGCCGGGCGAACGCGGCGTCGTCGCCAGGACGACTCATGAGCCGGATGAAGACGGAGTTGCCCTCGACAATGAACGTAGGCACACCCCACACGTGATGTTCTGAGGCGGCCGCTTCGTGCTCCTTGCGGAATGCGGCCAAGGGCCAACCCTCGTCGATGGCTTCGAACACGGCTGCCGGGTCAACGGACTGCTCGGTGAGCACGGCCTCGATGACGTCGCGCTCCCGGAGGTCGCGACTTTGATCGTGCCGGGCGGCGAAGAGGGCCAGATGGACCTGGGGAAAGAGGTCGGGCTGGGTATCGCGCACCACGATGCCGGCCTCCATGGCCAGAAGGGCGGCGCGGTGCGACGGGTCATCCCAGACGTCCGGGGCGCCCTCGGCAACGTGGACCTGATTGAGGGAGAAGGGAACGAAGTCCACGTCCCATTCGGCTCCGCCTTTCAATCCGGCCAGCAGATGCTCATGGGCATTGCGGGCGAACGGGCAGCGGTAATCCCAGGTCACGGCAAACGAAGTTGTACTCACACGATATTCAACCGCGGGCAGCCGTCCGAGATTCCGCGACGGGCGCCAGCCGGCGTCCGAGCCGGCCCAGGGCCACGCCGATGGCCATCCCGCCAAGAACGTCGGAGGCGTGATGGATCCGCACGTACACCCGGCTCCACGCCACGATCAGGGCTGCCGCGTAGTACAGCGGCCGCAGCGGGTCCTCCTCGGACAGGAGGACAGCGGCGCAGAAGGCCGACGTGGCGTGCCCGGAGGGGAAACTCGACGTCCGGGGCAGGCGCAAAGGCAACGGGCGTAGGGCCTCGTGGACGGGGCGGCGGCGTTCGAAAAGGGACTTGATGCCCACGTTCACAATGGCGGATTCCACGCCGACCCCGACGGCGGCCCGGAGGGCGTAGCGCAGATCACGCTCGGAGCGAACGCCTCGCGCTGCGCACAACAGAAGCCAGAAAAGGCCGTGGTCGCCGAGAGCGGACGCACCGTAGAAGAGCCGATCGGCCCACGGGTGGCCGCGCAGGTGATCGAAGCCCTGGTCGACAGCCCGGTCGAAGTTGTCGATGCGCCGCGCCGCGCCCCCTTTTTGCCGCGCCCTCATCGCTCGCAGACTACCGGCGGGTCAAGATGCCGCCGCCACGGGAATCCGGGCCTGTGGCTGAACCAGAGAAAGGTCGCCGCCCCACGCCGGGCAGTAGGCCTTGAACGCGCAGAAGTCGCACAGTCCCGACGGTCGGGGACGGAAATCTTCCCGCTCACAGGCCCGCTCGACCGCGGTCCACACGGCCAGGGCTTTGCCGCGCAGCGCCCGGATCGACTGCTCAGAGGGCTCGGTCGAGATGGCGATGGGCTCGCGCAGATGGAGCAGCTGGACGCGCGCCGGGCGCCGCCCGAACACCTGCTCGCATAAAAAGGCGTAGAAGTGAACGCCGGCTAGACGGCTTTGCTCGTGGGCCATCCCCGGAGCCCGGCCGGTCTTGTAGTCGGTCACCACGAGCTCGCCATCGGCGTCGAGCTCAAGGCGGTCGATGATGCCGCGCAGCGTGAGCGTCCCGAGTTGCACCTCCAGGCGCAGTTCGGTGCCGATCACGCGCACCTCATTGGGGTCCTCCAGCTTGAAGGCGTTGCGCACCAGGACCTCGGCGTCGGCCAGGAACTCAGCCTCCTGCTCGGCTTCCAGGCCGAGACCGATGAACTCGGGATCGGCTT
>CAXMLU010000467.1:0-9292 GCA_964194255.1 uncultured bacterium | reverse complement strand
GGTGCTGATCCGCTGCCGGCTACCGCGAACGCCCTCGCCGCATGGGTCGCAGACCACCCCGCGCTCGGACCGTCTCTCGGCGCGGTAGAGGCGATCCAGTTCCTTCGCCGCCCTCCCCTGCCGCTGCCGATCCGTATCGCCTACGGGCTGCTGTTCCGTGCCGCCGTCGCCACGTTGCCGGTCCGGATCTCCGAGATCATCGGAGTGAAGGCCCGGGCCAGTGACCGGGAGATCGGCAGTGCTTCCGTAGCCGCGCTGCGATGGTCGCTCGGCTCGTCACCCGACTGGCGGCTCGCTCTCGTCAGGATAGGCGCCGTGGCCCCACACGGCGTGATCTTCCGCCAGCCCCTCCCGCCCGAGGCGCAGCGACTCAACTCGGAGTAAACAGTCGCTCGGAGTCGCGGTGCACCTTGCGAGGTCGGTCGATCCGCACCTCGACGCCGGGCGACCAGCGGGCGATCGGCGCGGCGCGGGCCGGCCCGAGCCCTGCTGCCCGGAGGAGTGACTCGTCGCACTCGAGCACGTCGGCGGCGTGGATCGGCCACGGTGGGTGCGTGACCTTGGCCCACATCAGTCGTGAGCCAAACATCGTGCCGAGGGCCCAGCGAGCGGTCAGGAAATGATCGAGTTCGGTGAGCTGGCCGCCCACGAGCCGCGTACCCACCCGTACTTCGACCCGAGACGCTGCCTCAACTCGGGGCCATCGACGCCGCGACTCGTAACGCCACGTCGCGCCGTCGCCGGCCCCGTCGCTGGCGACGGTCATGTCAGCCCAGCAGTACGGGAGGCGATAGCTCGCGCGAGCGACGATCGCCGGGAGCAGGCGAGCGATGTCGAGACTGCAGAACCACACGCCGCGGCGACCGCCGGGATCGACGATATAGGTGCGGATGTTCGTCTCGGGGAAGCTCGAGAGCGGCCCGAGTACCGGAAGCCCCGGAACCCGAATCCGCCGCATCTGGAACGGGATCAGGCCGACCCACACCGAATCGTCGAACGTGTCGACGGTGAAGCCGTCGGGCAGAAGTGCTTGCACCTCGGCGGGCGGGTAGGGCCAGTGCAGCGCGGCGAGGTCGAACCAACCCTGCAGCATGATCGGATAGGTGATGTCGTGCGGTGCGTTGGCCGTGATCGGCTCGGGCGCAACCGCCGCCGCTGCCGTCATGTGCTGAACGTGCTCGACGGGAGCTCGGTCACCTTCGCGTCGGCACCGGAACTATCAACGTCGAGTGCGTCGGCGATGAGAGATGCGACATGCGTAGGGTCGAGGCCCAGAGGTAGGCGCGGTGCCGCTCCAGCGAGTGGCCTCGTCGCGAGACCGGTCTCGGTATGCGGCGGTCGAATATCGAGAACTCGTACTCCCTTGCGGCACAGCTCGCGGGCAAGCGCCACATCGGCTGCTGTCAGCGCGGCCTTCGATGCAGAGTAAGCGGCCATCCCCGGGAGGGGCTGCTCGGCGATCATCGCGGAGATGTTCGCCACGACGCCCTGATTCGCGATCAGCTGCGGAAGACAGCGACGTAATAGCCACAGCGGTCCCATGACATTGGCGAGGAACAGCTCCTCGATCACGACATCTTCGGTTTCGAGCAGATCGCCAAACGCCACAATGCCGGCGGCGTTGACCACACCGTCGAGGCGCCCGTAGATGTTCACTGCGGCGTCGACGAGAACATCGCCGGCGCTGCTGTCGCGCAAGTCGAGACTCACGGTCGGGCCGTCGAGGCCCAGGGCCCGGAGGCGTCGCTCGTCACGAGCCGCCGCGACGATACGCGCCCCTCGGGCCACGAGCTCGCTACTGATCGGCGCACCCAGACCGCCACTCGCTCCAACTACCCCGATCACACGGTCAGCGAGCCACACAGGTGAAGCCCTTCGAATCGTCGGAATCCCTCTCTCGAACACCTCACCTTCGACGTTTATGCCCGGTCGCCAGCTGATCCAGCCGATGCAGGGCCACCCGACAGACCGCAAGGTATGGTGCGGCCAGCCACGCGACACCGAAGCCGACGCGGCACCGCTCCGGGCCGAGGGACTCGACCGTGTGGGCCGTCGCACCAACACCCCCGACCTTCCAGGCCCAGTATGCGCCAGGCTCGAACGCAGTCACCTCGAACGGCAACGTGACGCCGAGCGCCGTCGAGACCTGGCCTCGCGCGCCGAACGCAAGCACGCCATCGTCCAGGACCGCGCTGCGAACGGACGGCCCCCAGCGGGGCCACTGCTCCGGGTCGACGAGCAGCTCCCACAGCCGCGAAGCGGGCGCGTCGATCTCGGTCGTGACCCACAGGAACCTCACGAGATCGCCAGGGCCGCGAGAGCTGCGGCGGCGGCAATCCCCGAGAGGGCCGCGCCTTCGACCTTCGCTCCCCCGAACGCGTCACCTGCGCACACGAGGTTCGCGGGACCATCGGCGACGAGACAACGTTCCGGGTGAAGCACCGCCGGTCGTGCGTAGCGCCAGCGCTGCAGTTGCACGACGTCTTCGATCGGCTCGGCATCGAGACCTGCGGCGCGAAGCAACTCCGAGATCACCACGTCGTCGGGGGACTCCCAGTGCGCAACGCTGAACTCGGCGTCGGCATGGATCGTCACCGCCGGCGCAGTCGAGATCCCCTTGATCTGGTTGTCGGCCATCCAATCGATCGGTCCGTGTTCGGGATCGACCGCGCCTGGTTCCGGGAACCCGGACGCGCCGAGCAGCGGGGCAAGGACCGCAAGGCAAGGGTCGTAGCGAATCGCGCCGAGCGCGACACGGTCATCCGCATCCAATTCGACATCGCCGGCGGCGAGTAGCTCGAGGCTCTGCGGGACGGGTGGGGTGAGCAGGACTGCGTCGGCTTCAAGAGTGCTGCCATCGTCGAAGTGCAGGACCCAGCCCGCCGCCAACTGCACGAGCGCGCTGACGCGCGATCCCGTGCGCACGTGAAGACCACTCGCGAGGTGCTTGGCCACGGAGTTCATCGACACCACACCTCGGAAGTGCACATGACCATCCGGGTCGTCTACACCGTCCGGACCGACCCGACCTCGATACCAGGGCCGAACAACGCCGACCGCCTCCCACACGGCCACGACTTCAGCGAACTCGGGAGTGTGAGCAGTGAGAAACTGCGCGCCGTGGTCGAAGGTGGCATTAGCGATACGGCGGGTGGCCAACCGACCGCCGACACTGCGGCCCTGGTCCACAACGACGACATCGCAGGAACCGCGAAGGCGGTGTGCCGCGGTCAACCCCGTCAAGCCGGCACCGACGATCACAACCCTCCTGGCATTCACCGTGCCCCACCTCCTCGCATGCGCTGAACGAACGGTAGCGGAGCGCGCGGTCAGTGCCGAGGTGGATCGACGGTGGATTCAGTGGCACCACGGTGAGCCGCAGTGAGCAGGAGTTTCGACCGGGGCGCGATGTCAGTCTCGATGCCACCCTCACCGCCTACCGGGAACGGGCGACCGCGACCGATGCCACGGTCCGGTCCCTGGCCCTGACTCGTTCATCAGATCCGGACGGCTGGGCGGTGGGCAAGGACCTCGGTGGGTGCTCCTTCATCTCATGAGCGGTCTGTACGGCTTCGAATCGGCCCAGGCCGTAGTCGCCTGCGACGGTCGTGCGGTGCATGCTCCGCGCCTGTTCGGGTGGCATTCCCGATACGGAATGGAGCAGGCGCGTCAGTTGTCCCAGATGACCATGTCGGCTGGCTTCCAACGGTGGAAGTAGCTCAGGTCTTCGGCAACGTTGACGATCTCGTCGCACACTGCCGCGAGGAGTGCTTCGCCAGCGGCGTCTTCACCACGACCCCGCCATGCTCGACAACGGCATCTCGAAGCAACCCGTCATGGTCACGGCGGACCTCATCCGCTCGATCGTCGCCCAACGCGGCGCGCATCGCTGTCGAATCCACCAGGTCCGTGAACAGCCGTCGCCGTATCCCGCCTCTCCGCTGCTCGGGACCCGTGCGGTCATGGGCTCTTGCGCCGGTCGAGAGCTGAGCTGGAGGCCAGATTCGTTCGCTCATCCACCACATCCCATGCGCTCCGGGAGCTGGCGGCCAGGGACAGGCCGGGTCCACATCAGCGGCGCGATTCGGGGACACGCCGGCGAGGCTGTGCTGCATGGGTCCCGTTGGCGGGGCGGCGCCCCGTGGGGTCTGTCGACGCCGGCCGTCTCGCGGTGACACGATGATGGCGTCCGAGAGGTTCGGCAGGCCGAGACGTGTGGATTCGCTTATCGCATCGGAGAGGAAGACCAGCCATGACTGAGACCGAGCGCCCGGACGGACTGCCCGGACCCCGTTCCGCTCGGCGGACCGAGGACTTCGACGCCCTCTATGCCGCCGGGACCCCGGCGTGGGACATCGGTCGCCCACAGCCGGCGTTGCAAGAGCTGGCACAGCGCGGTCTACTCGTCGGCCGAATACTCGACGTCGGGTGCGGGACAGGGGAGCACGCCTTGATGGCAGCCGCGCTGGGACTCGATGTCACCGGCGTCGATGCCGCCGCGACCGCCATCGCGGCGGCGAGGGGCAAGGCCCGGGAGCGGAGACTGACCGTCCGGTTCGTGGAGTGGAACGCTCTCGAGCTGGCCTCGCTGAACACGCCGTTCGACACGACGCTGGACTGCGGGCTGTTTCACGTCTTCGAGGACGACGACAGACCCCGATTCGTGGACAGCCTGCGAACGGCGATGCCCGTCGGCAGCCACTACTACATGCTCTGCTTCAGCGACCGCCAACCGGGTGACTGGGGCCCGCGTCGAATTAGCCAAGCCGAGATCAGGGCCAGTTTCGCCGACGGATGGAGGCTGGACTCGATCCAGCCATCGAAGATCGAGGTCACTGTCGATCCTGCCGGAGCCCAGGCCTGGCTGGTGTCGGCGACTCGCACGTGATCGGCAAATCGTGCGGCAGCGCGTCATGCGACCATCGCGACCGGCGCGTGGGACCGTCGCGGACTCTCTCGCTGGCAGTTCGGAACCGCGAGAGCCGCCCAGCCGGCGGTCTGAGTCATTCTGCCGGCGGCGTTAGGGGACGCTTCTGGGACGCCGGGGTCGTTTCGGCGGCTTCCGCCTCCGGCGATATGGGGCGCGACGTTCTGGCGCGTCAGTTTCGGACGCCGGGGCGCGTAAGGCGGATGTGGTGACACCGCCCCGGATTTCGAGGCGAACAGTTGAGCGTATGGTCGTGAAACGCTCAGCCCGCGAGGTTGATGTTTTGGTTGAGGCGGAAGAGGTTGTCCGGGTCGTACTGGCGCTTCAGGGAGACGAGGCGCTCCCAGTTTGGGCCGTACGCAGCGCGCACCCGGTCGCTGTCGTCGGAGCCGAGATAGTTGACATAGGCGGCATCGGTCATATGCGGAGCGAGCGCCGCAAACGTGTCCTTCGCCCACGCGATGTTCACCTCATCGTCGGCAGGATCGAGCCACTGGGCAACCAGCACAAGGTTGTAGCCCGGTTCGCGGTGGGGATAGGCGGTGGCCGTCGCCGGGATGCGGGTCACGAGTCCGTGGAAATGCTCGACAACAAGGCTGCTCATCATCGACGGCGCCCGCTGGAAGCAGTCGACCATCATGGCGACGGTCTCGTCGGAAAGGTCCTTGAAGAACGCCGACTTCCAGTAGTTGCGAGCGCCCTTCGGGAAGCCGTCGTCGAGCAGCGTGTTGACGACCGGATACGGCATCGGGCCAAGCATGTCCACAAGAGGGGTCGACGCCGTACGCAGTTGCGCGGCCGCCTTCTCACCGTCAGACAAGCTCCCGCAGTGACAGACCGGCATCGCGACGATCTTGTGACCGGAACCGTCGGGCGCGTGTACCAACCCGCAGAACGTGGTGAGCTCGTCCGGGCTGCCGGCGGTGAACTCACGGTAGAAGTCGAACACCTTGGCGGCGTCGGGAAGGTCGAAGGCGATGATCCCGCCGAACACCGTCGACAACGGATGGGCGTCGTACTCGAACGATGACGTCACTCCGAAGTTCCCGCCGCCACCCCGCACCGCCCAGAACAGGTCGGGTTCCACGTCCGCGCTGGCGGTGCGGATCTGGCCGTCGGCGGTCACGACCTCCACCGAGCGCAGGTTGTCGATCGCCATCCCGTGCTTGCCCATCAACCAGCCAATGCCGCCACCCAGCGTGAGGCCGGCGATGCCGGTCGTGGAGATGACACCCCCGGTCGTCGCCAACCCGTAGGCGTGGGTAGCGCGGTTGTACTCACGCCAGGTCAGGCCAGCCTGAGCGCGCACCGTTCGGCGGTCCGCATCGACGTGGACACCTTTCATGGTCTGCACGTCGATCATCAACCCGCCTTCCGTAACCGCCCGACCGGCAACGTTGTGGCCACCCGCGCGCACCGAGATCTCGAGACCCTCGTCGCGGCCCAAGTTGACCGCGTCGGCGACATCCGCCGAGTTCTGGCACCTCGCGATGAGTGCCGGCCGCTTGTCGATCAGCCCGTTGTGCACCTGGCGGACATCGTCGTAGCCGGCGTCATCGGGGGCCAGAAGTTGACCTGAGAACTCAGCCCGGAAGGCGTCGATGGTTTCCTGCGACATCGTCGTTGCCATGTCGTGCCCCTCTTTCGCTCCCGTGCCCGTCGACACTAGGCCGAAACCTAGCGGATCGCTGCGGCCGCGTTCTGAGACAGCGGGATCTGTCAATAGTACGGACAGGGTGGGCCCAGCTTGCGAGCCGCCATTCCTTCGGGGACAGGACTCGACGTTGATCGGTGCGCGCGTCGGGGCCGGTCGGCAGGTCCGGCCACGCCTCCCGAGCGCCGAATCGGGCGCGGTCGTTGAAATTCAGGAGTCTTGCGGGATGCAGACGACCGGTACGTGCTGCACGCAGTTGTTAGCGAATCCACCGCGATTCCAGGGTTGGTCGAGCGGTTGGGTGTTTTCTCCGGTGTCGGTGGCGCGGGCACTGAGAACGTGGCTACCGGGTGTGGCGGTCCAGGTAGCTTCCCAACGGCGCCAGGCCCAGGGGTGGGTGCTCGCAGGCTCCAGCTCGGCCGGGCGCCAGCTCCGGCCGCCGTTGGCGGTCACGTCGACCGCGTTCACTGGCGCGCGCCCTGACCAGGCGCGTCCCTCGAGCCGAATCGGGCCTGGGCGGACGACCCGGGTGCGGGACATGAAATCCGGGAAACCAGGCGGAATGAGCAGCGCCCGCGGAGCGATTCGGTCGACGGGTTCGCCGATATCCTCGGCGCGCTGGCGGAAGCGGTAGGCGACGACCTGCTGGAAGCCAGTGAAGGGGATGTCGGTGAGCGTGATGTTGCGCAGCCACTTCACGTGGGCCATGCCGTACCAGCCCGGTACGACGAGCCGCAGCGGATAGCCATGTTGCGGGGGTAGCGGCGCACCGTTCATGGCGTAGGCGACAAGAACCTCCGGGTCGTCGCCGGCCGCCACCCCGACCGGGAGGCTCCGCTGGTAGTCCTGCTCGACGCCTCGCTCAACACCGTGGTCGGCCCCGGTGAACACGGCGTCAACCGCATCGGGCTCCACCCCGGCCTCGGCAAGCAACATCCGAAGCGGCGTGCCGGTCCATTCGGCCGTGCCGACCGCTTCGACCAGCCAGGGCTGGCTCACCGGGCGCGGTGTGAGCAGGGCCCGCCCATTCCCGGCGCATTCCATTGTTACGCGAAGCGTCGACGCAGGAAACGACCGGAGGGTGTCGAGGTCCAACGTCAGCGGTTGGCGCACCTTGCCACCGATCCTGAGCTGCCACTCGCCGGCATCCGCTGCGGGGATGTCGAAATGAATGAGGACGTAGTGCAAGCCGGGCGGCGTGACGTCGTAACGCAGCGCCTCGAGGGGCAGACCATGGTTACGGGCTGCCAATGCCAACTCCTCGTGTGTGATGCCCTCGGAGGGCTCAGCAACACGTCCCGGAGCACTCACTCTGCTGAGGCCGGCATCCATGCCCGCATTCTTGCGCTCGCAGCGGCGTCGTGTCTCGATCCATGCAGAACGAGGTTCGGCGTGTGAGCATCCCCCCGTTTGGCGGACACCTCGTATAGGAGGATACCCATGTCCAGCAAGCAGAAGAAGAGGGCTGGGCGGCCCTCGATGTTTCCGCCCGAGTCCCGTTCGGCCGGACCATCCTCGACACCCTCTGCTGAGGACCGGTCGGACCCTCCACGAATCGCCGAAATCGCGGATGCGGGAAGGGGATCGCCGGTTCGCGTGTTGCAGGTGTGAGCGACAGAAGGAGTGCCTGATGGCCGCGTTCACAGATGCCGAGTTAAAGTACCTCGCCTTGCAGCGTCTCGCCCGGCTGGCGACCGCGTCGGCGACAGGTGAGCCCGACGTGTCCGCAGTGGGCTTCGCCATCGATGGCGACACGATGGTGAGCGGCGGGATGGACATCACCAAGACCGTTCGGTACCGGCACCTACGGGAGAACCCGCTGGCCACGGTCGTGATCGATGATCTTCGGAGCCTCGAACCATGGCAGCCTCCGGGGGTGAAGGTTCGCGGAACGGCCAGCATCGAGTCCGACAACGGCACTGCCCGGATCCGGATCCGTCCGACGGTGATCTGGAGCTGGGGAATCAACGAGGGCGCCGAAAAGCGCTTCGCGTCGATCGAGAAACGCACGGTCGGTTGACCCGGACGGCCCGACCCGGCGGATCGCCCCGAACCCCGACCGGGTGCAGCTGACGCCGCGCACCGGTCACAAACTGTCGGATTCAATCGGGAAGAGGCGGTATGGAGATAGCGGTGATCGGAACCGGGTTCATCGGTGGCATCTTGGGCCGGGCGTTGGCGAGAGCCGGGCACGGCGTGACGTTCGGTTCCCGTCACGCGGGGACCGATGACGTCGCAGCCGGAACCTCGGCGAACGCGGCCTCGGTCAGCGAAGCGCTGGCTCGATCCGAGGTCGTGATCTTGGCGGTCCCCGGCGCTGGGGTGAGCGACCTCGCCGAACACCAGCACGACGGCCTCGCCGGCAAACTCGTCATCGATGCCACCAACCAGATGGGAGCGCCCGTCGCCAACAGCCGGGCCGCGCTCCCCCCGACCGTCAGGTACGCCCGGGCATTCAACACCCTCGGTGGCGAGAACATGGCCGACCCTGTCTTCGCCGACGGACCCGCCGACCTGTTTTTTTCCGCCCCCGAGACGGACCGCGCGACCCTCGAGACGATCATCGGGGATGTCGGGCTCCGCCCGATGTACCTCGGCGCAGACCAGGAGGCGCTCGTCGACGCGCTCTTCCAGATCTGGATCACCCTCGCGATCCAGCAGGGCCGCGGTCGGCGCCTCGCCCTCAGGGTGATCGACCACTGACCGGCGGG
>CAXMLU010000466.1:0-2037 GCA_964194255.1 uncultured bacterium | reverse complement strand
CCCCCCGCCGGTCGCCGACCGGGCGCTGCGGTGGTGGCTGAGTCCCGATCAGGTCGGCTAGTTCCGCGTCCAGCCACGTTCGCGGCTGGAGTGGGTCCCGTCGTAAGGTCGGTGTATGGGCGCGACCGTTGACCACGGGGCATCCCCGCCTCGGACCCCGAGGCCGCTGGCGCCTCCTGGCTTGGGTGCTCGGTGAAGGAGACGTGGTTCCGGACGGCCCGCCGGACGACATGTTCTCGCTCGCGCTCGACGGCTGGTCCCTCGCGTACGTACGGACCGCTCAGCCAGTCTCGCACCACCTCGCGATCCGGGTCGCTCCCAGACGTTGACCGCCGCGATCGAACGCCTAACCGAGCGCGGCATCGCCTTCGGCAACGATCCTGAGGACGCGACCAACGGACGCACCACTGATCCGTTAGGCGGAGCAGGCCGCGTCTATTTCACCGACCCCGACGGGCATCTCTTCGAACTCGTGGTGGTGCCGACGTCAGGATGACGATGGCGCTGTTCGCGTTCGCTGTCAGCGCGAGCGCGGCGGACCGTGACGAGATGACCACATGGGTGCGATCGCCATACGATGGTGCCATGACTGTGCATCTCAATCACACCATCGCCTGGTGCCGCGACAAGCGCAGATCGGCGTCGTTCCTCACTGAAATCCTCGGCCTACCGGAGGCCAAGGCCTGGGGACCTTTTCTCATGGTCGATCTCGACAACGACATCTCTCTCGACTTCCACGAGATCGACGGCGATATCGCCCCCCAGCACTACGCCTTCCTGATCACTGAGGACGAGTTCGACCAGATTGTCGGTCGCATCCGTGAGCGACAGCTCGAACACTGGGCCGATCCGGGCCGGAGCCGACCGGGCATCAACGACAACGACGGTGGCCGCGGCGTGTACTTCGACGACCCCGACGGTCATCTTCTTGAGGTCATCACCCGGCCTTACGGCAGCGGTTGATCGTCGGCTCCTGGCCAGTACGACGCGTGCTCGGCACCGAAGGTCACATGCACCTGACAAGTCTTCCGGCAGTCGTAGGCCCCCACTCCGGCGGCCGATGTCGTATTCGACGGCCACATCAGCGGCAAGCCCATCGGTCTCGAGGCTCGAGCCGATCAGATGCGCTTCCATCACACCCCCCAGAACTCGAATATCGCTCGCATCTGGCCCCGCAGCATGTCCCGGCCATCGACCGTCTTGAGTCCTTGAGCGTCCGCCAGGCGAAGAAGCGAGGACCGCTCGTCGCCCGTGACAATGTCGGCGACGGTGCAATCGGCGGCCTGATCCAGATCGATCGGAGTTGCATCGTCGGGGGCCATACCAATGCGAGTGGCATTGATCACCACGTCGTAGCCGGCGGCCTTCGGTTCGCCGATGTCGACGTCGACGGTCGGATACCGGCGGACGATCCGGTCTCTGAGGTCTTCCGCGGTCGCGAGGGTCCGGTTGGACAGCGCCAACCTGGCGATCCCTCGGCCGGCCAACGCGAAAGCAATGGCGGAGCCAGCTCCGCCACTGCCCACGACCAGGGTCTTCATGCCGGCCAGTCGGACGTTGGAGCGGTCCAGGGCGGCAACGAGCCCAAGGCCATCGAACATCTCGCAGAATGATCCGCCCTGCGCGTCGAAGCGGACGGCATTGGCGGCACCAATACTGAGTGCCTCGTCGCCGACACGGTCGGAGAGCTTGGTAACCGACGCCTTGTGCGGCATCGTCACGAGCAGCCCGTCGACGTTGGTTGCGGTGGAGAGCGTGCGGAAGGCGGGCGTCAGGTGTTCCGAGGAAATCTCAAGAGGTATGAGGACCGCATCCACGTCGCGCTCGGCGAGGTCGGCATTGAAGAGTGCCGGTGCCTTCGCATGGCTGATGGGATCGCCGACAAGCATGAAGACACGGGTGCTGCCGGCTACGGGATGCGTTCGGGCTACCACGTCGCCATTATCCTCGGTGACCGGTGACGGATCATTCGCTTGACTATGTCAAGGCCAATGCTAAGGCGTGGGAGGCCCGCCGTGACGAGCAGTTGGTTTTGGC
>CAXMLU010000465.1:0-3393 GCA_964194255.1 uncultured bacterium | reverse complement strand
GTATTGACGCATCCCGGGGGCGTGCCCGCCCGGCAGGATCAGGCCATCGAACTCGTCGGGCTTGATGTCTGCCCACGCGAGCGGCGCTCGGAACTCCTCATTGGACTGCATCTCGGCGTAGAACGCCTTTGGCTCAGCGGCCGTGCCGAGCTGTCCGAAGATCACGCCGTCGAGCAAGCGCGGGTCGGCCGTGGGGGCGACGCCGCCGCCCTCAGTAGCGAAGCGCACGACATGGCCGGCGCGCGACATGGCCGGCGCGCGTCAGCAGCCGCCACGGCACCACCACCTCGGTCACGTCGAAATCGTGATCAGGCACGGGGATCAGAACAGTGGCGATCACCCAACGCTAGATGACACAGGCGCCCGCCCGTGAGTCCCGACATTGCCGGACTACGATCCGTCGGGGATACCTTGACGTGGCGGTGGAGCCCCATGGTCGAAGCCGATATGAGCGACGAGCGAGACCTGGTGGCCGGGGACTTCTCGGCGTGGATGATCGAGATCCAGGGCGCGATCCGCGGCGAACGCGCAATTGACGTGCCGTACGGTGGCTGCACCGCCTGCTGCACGTCGTCTCAATTCATCCACATCGGCCCCGACGAGACCGAGACGCTCGCCCACATACCCGCGGAGCTGTTGTTTCCCACGCCTCGATTGCCGCGCGGCCACGTTGTCCTCGGCTACGACGAGCGCGGGCATTGCCCAATGCTGATCGACAACAAGTGCTCGATCTACGAGCACCGCCCGAGAACGTGTCGCACCTACGACTGCCGGGTCTTTACTGCCGCCGGGCTCGGAATCGAGGATGACAACGACAAGGTCCTAATCGCCGCACAGGTGCGGCGCTGGCGGTTCAGTTTCCCCACCGAGGCCGACCAGGGCCAGCACGAGGCCGTGCGAGCGGCGGCCGCATTCCTGGAGGTGCACGCCGGCCTGCTACCGGATGGCGCCGTCCCGGCAAACGCTACTCAGCTCGCCGGTCTCGCCGTCGAGGTCCACGACGCCTTTCTTCACCGCGATGACGAGTCAGGCGAGACAACGGTGGTTGATCCGGATCCCGACATCGTGCGAGCTGAGGTCATACGGCGGATGGGAACCCGGCATCCGAAATGAGTTTCATCGGGAACCCGCCGCCGAGCCCTCCGCCGAAGCAGCTGCTCCTTCTCCGCCATGCGAAGTCGAGCTGGGACGACGACGAACTCGACGATCACGCTCGACCTTTGGCACCTCGAGGGCGTCGAGCGGCCGAGAAAGTAGGCACGTACCTGCGCGGCGAGGGCATCCATCCCGATCTGGTCCTGTGTTCGTCGGCTGTCCGCGCCATGCAGACGTTCGAGCTCCTCCACGTCGGGGCGGCGGCCGAGGTTCTCTTCGAGGACGGGCTCTACGGTGCGTCCGCCGGCGAGCTGCTCGCTCGGTTGCGCAAGGTGTATGACGGCGCTCGGTCCGTGTTGGCTATCGGCCACAACCCGGGCATCGAGGACCTTGCGCTCACTCTGGTCGCTGGCGGCGACGAGCTGGCCGAGAAGTTCCCGACCGCGGCTCTGGCCGATCTGCGTGCCCCCATTGCGCATTGGGGTGACCTCGGCGCGCAGGTCGCCCAGCTGCACGCTTTCGTCATTCCCAGAAGTTTGGACTGAACCGTGCCGGCGGGTTGCAAAAACAACGAACAAGCCCGGCGCCCGCGCCTACTGCGGGGAACTCATTGAGGCACTCCGAGGCCGGGATGTTGTCGACGGCGCGACCGAGTATGCCCAGCCCATCCCCGTGCGGGTGATCGCCAAGATGCTCGGTCTGCCGGAGTCCGACGCCGACGTGTTCCGCCACTTCGTCAACCACGTCCTCGAAGGCGTCGCCCTCCCGCTGGAGCAACGGGCCGAGGGGATCGTCGCCTTGTTCGGCTATCTCCAGGGCCACATCGAGGATCACCTGGCCAATCCCCGGGAGGACCTCATCAGTTTCCTGCTTTACTCGGAACTCGACGGCGTGAAGCTCGACCCGTTCCAGGTGGCCAGAACCATCGGATTGCTCCTCATCGCCGGTATCGACACCATTGGAGCGCGATCGGCGCCTCGCGGTGGCACCTGGCCAAGACCCCCAACGACCGCAAGCGGCTCGTGGCCGAGCCCGATCTGCAGCCCGTTGCCATGGAGAAGCTGCTGCGGGCCTACGCCCCGGTGACCATGGCCCGCCTCGTTCGTATGGACATGGACTGGAACGGTTGTCCCATGAAGGCCGAGGAGCGGGTGCTGCTCTCGTTCCCCTCAGCCAACCGCGACCCGAACGCCTTCGAACGGGCCGACGAGGTGATCATCGACCGCGAGGAGAACCGTCATGCCGCCTTCGGGCTGGGGATCCATCGCTGCGCCGGTTCGCACCTCGCCCGCATGGAGCTGCGCGTCGCCCTCGAGACGTGGCTCGACGCCTTCCCGACCTTCCATCTCGCCGACCCTGGTGCCGTGCGCTGGTCCGCGGGGCAGGTCCGAGGCCCGCGTCAGCTACCGATCAGGATCGGGCCGGCCGGGTAGCGACTAGGCAGACGCTCGGGCCGTAAGCCGGGCGTCGGCGCCCTGGTGCAGGGTCGCGGTCGGCTTGCCGACATAGCGGGCCGAGGGACGGATGAGCCGGTTGGTTCGCTTCTGCTCGAGGATGTGGGCGCTCCACCCGGCGACGCGTGCGCACGTGAACATCGAGGTGAACATGTGGGGCGGCACCTCGGCGTGATTGAGGACGACGGCTGACCAAAACTCGACGTTGGTCTGCAGCACCCGATCCGGATAGCGGGCCGCTAGCTCTGCGAGCGCCGCCTTTTCGAGGGCTTCGGCCACCTCCAAACGGGGGGACCCGAGCTCGCGGCTGATGTGGCGGAGCACTCTTGCCCTGGGGTCCTCGGCCCGGTAGACGCGGTGGCCGAAGCCCATGAGCCGCTCGCCCCGGTCCAGCGCCCGGCGCACCCAGCGCACGGGGTCACCGTCGCGTTCGACCTCGTCGAGCATGGTCAGCACCCGAGCGGGCGCGCCACCGTGTAGGGGACCCGACAGCGCGCCGACCGCGGCCGAGAGACAGGCGGCCACGTCGGCTCCGGTGCTGGCCACGACACGGGCCGTGAACGTCGATGAGTTCATCCCGTGCTCGGCCGCGGTGACCCAGTAGGCATCGACTGCCCGCACGTGCACGGGGTCGGGGTCCCCGCGCCAGCGGATCATGAATCGTTCGGCGATGGTGGCGGCCTCGTCGACGCGGCGTTGCGGCACGGCCGGCTGGCCCAGCCCTCGGGCGGCCTGGGCGACAAACGACAACGCCGTGACGCTGGCCCGGGCCAGGTCGTCGCGAGCCTGGCGGTCGTCAATGTCGAGCAGTTGGCGGAGACCCCAGTAGGGGGCGAGCATGGCG